>JAEDDI010000054.1 GCA_016293805.1 Bacillota bacterium
CTCTTCTCGCAGGACACTATACTCAGAAAGGTGCTGCTGCATGTCAGTACACAAATCAGGAGAATTACACCTATGGTTCTGAAAAGATTTCTTCTGCTTCGTTTGGCGGCTTTAATCAGAACACTCCTGATATATTCAAACAGAAGTGCAATGATAAACGCTGAGACGCCTACGGCAGCAATGTTTATAAATCCGAGTGCATACGCCTGCATCGAAGAAAGAATCATAAACAGAACGACAGCACCCGCAATTCCGGGCAGTGCAAATATTACAGGGCCTGCAACCATTCCCTTCAGACCGAAATTATGCCTTCCAAGTCCTGCCGCAAGTTCAACAGGCAGCGCTCCCGGTGTAAGATTCGCAACTATAACATCCCTGTCAAAATCCTCTTCTGTTTCTTTAAGGCTGTCCGATTTGATGAATGTGTCCTCAAGAACAGGAACAAGCGCGTTGCCTCCTCCAAAGCCAACACACCCGACTTTGAAAATATTGATACAGAATTCTCTGAAGTTCATATTATCCCTCTAAAATAATGCTATATGATTATATTAACACCTCAGAATAAACTGTTAATTAACTTTTACCCTTAATTTTGCTCTTCATATAATCTGCAATATCATCCATAAGGGCCGCTGCATCATCAGACAGGTCCTGCCCGTTTGAAATCTGCCATGTCACCAATGTAGTGAAATGAATGGTAAGACTCTTTTCCGGACTGTCACTTACAATCAGCGGAGCTGCGGGAAGTTCCTTCATCGGAAGCCATCTGTAACCGTTAAGCATTCGGATTATACTTCCTGCATCTTCCTCTGTAAGTATCTTTCGGTAAGTATTCCGGCTCAGATTCTCACCACGGTATGTACTGATGCTGCCGACCCATTTCCCTTCGTCTCTATACACACTCACCGTTTCATTGATTCCCTCATATCCGTCTGAAAAGCTGTACGAAATACAGTCAATTCTGTCCGTACTGTACATGATATCTTCATCGAAACAAAGCTGTATATAACTTCTTACAGTTTCAAATCCGTCTTCACCTGTATCAAGTATCAGACTTTCATCATTTCCCCGGCATCTTATCATAATCATATGCGGTTCCGAACGCGAACCCGGTCTTGATGCTGTTTTGCCTGAAAGGGATTTCCTGATGCTGTTCCATGTTTCGTACTGTATTATTCCGTCATAATCCAGCATTCTGCCATTGACAGGGCAAGTTCCCCCGACATGCACACCGTCATCGCTCTGCTTCACCTCAAGTTTCCATTCATGTCCCTCTTCATCTGAAACAAGTTCCATCTGAACGATATCCGCATACTGAATATCTTCGCCAATAACCATCGAATCACTGCATGAAATCATTATCATACAGATAACTGCAGTAAAAACAATGCAAATTATTCTTCGAAATGTTTTCTTTATCATATCTTCCCATCTCCCTGTTCCCTGTCAGAATACAATATACGATTCATCTATAATACAAATAAAAGCTTCCGTATATGCGAAAGCTCTGTTTTCAGTCAAAAATATGAAGATTAAGTGAGCTGGATATATGCTCCATTGCAGCAACTCCTGCAGCACTGTTCCCCTTGCAGTCAAGTGCCGGACCGTATATTCCTATGCCCAGAGGCCCTCTTGCAGCACAGACTATTCCTCCGCCGACTCCGCTCTTGGCAGGAACACCGACCTTGACACTGAATTCTCCCGAACGGTCATACATTCCGCATGAGAACATAATACTCTTGAGAGTTCTAACATTCTCATGTGATATATATCGTCTTTCTGTAAAAGGATTAACCCCATCATTGGATATAATAAGACCCATTCCTGCCAGAGATCTTGCTGTAACATTCAGTGAACACATTTTAAAATACAGATCGCATGTCTTCTCAATATCTGTCTTCAGAACGCCCTTGCTCTTCAGAAGATATGCGATTGCTCTGTTTCTGTCTCCTGTCTCGCATTCAGATCTGTACACAGGTTCATTGAGCTCTATCTTACTGTCATGGCAGAACTCCCTTGCGAAATCAAGAAGATTATCAAATGACACGTTATCAGCAAGCATACTTGCAATCTGAATCGCCCCCGCATTTATCATGGGATTATACGGAAGATTTGATACAGTATCAAGCTTTACAATAGAATTAAAGCCGTCTCCTGACGGTTCAAACATCACATTGGAGAACACTTCATCAAATCCCATTATCTCTATTGCAGCAGAAAGAGTCAGTACCTTGCTGATACTCTGCATTGAAAATCTGGTATCAATATCACCTATTCCGACAAATTCTCCATTTTTGTCCATGGCGCATATTCCGAACGCATTTTCATCTGCCTTGGCAAGTTCCGGAATATAGTCTGCCTTATGTCCTGATGGAGCCGCTGAAAGACCCTTCTGATATGCCTCCTCAAAAACCCTTTCGATAAAATTTCTGTCTGCATTTTTAATTGCCATCAATATCTCCTTTCAAAATGAAGATACCTCATTTTACAACAATGTGTAAAATTTTGCAATTATTCTCTGTCTGCAGACTTTTCCATAAAAAAAAACAAGGCTTACGCCTTCTCTCTGTTCTTTCGTGCTTTTTTCACGATATCTCCGACTCCGTCCAATACTTCTGTAGGCTGATATGCATACTGCCTTACAGTCGCCGCTGTGGAAACTCCCGAAAGAACCAGCACTGTCTGAGCCCCTGATTCTGTACCGGCAACAATATCAGTATCCATTCTGTCACCTACTATGACTGCTTCCTGCGAGTGACATCCCAGAAGTCTTAATCCTGTTCTCATCATAAGCGGATTCGGTTTCCCGCAGAAATACGCTTTCTTTCCTGTAGCTATTTCAATCGGTGCAACTAATGCTCCGCATCCTGGTGCAATCCCGTTTTCAACCGGGCCTGATATGTCTGTATTTGCCCCAATAAGTCTGGCGCCGCCCTTAACCAGATTAACAGCTTTTGTCAGTGTCTCATATGAATATGTCATGCCTTCACCTACAATTACATACTCAGGATTGACATCATTCATCGTGATTCCTGCATCGTAAAGCGCATTGAGAAGACCTGCCTCTCCTATTACATATGCACTGCATTCACCTGCCTGCTCCTTTATAAACGATGCAGTTGCAAGTGCGCTTGTATAAAAATTCTTTTCAGGCACATCCAGATTCATTCTCAGGAGTTTCTGTCTCAGTTCCTTTGGAGTCTTAGCACTGTTATTTGTCAGAAAAAGATACTGCTTGCCGTTTTCCTGCAGCCATTTCACAAAATCAGCCGCTCCTGGAAGGAGTCTGTTTCCATGGTAGATAACTCCATCCATATCTATAATGAACCCCTTTTTCTTGTTAAAGTCTATCAAATTATTTTCACCTTCTTTCTTTATCATTCTTATACTGAAATATTACTTACTGCATGTAAAATACAAAAGAATGTGCATGTAAAAAATGCGTAAAAAAAGGCCTGCATCGCAGGCCGGACGTTCTATCCTTTGTAAAGTTTCTTTCTTGATCTGCCCCTCGGATCAGATACAAGCAGTATTGCAAGCCAGATTACAAGTGCCAGTGCAACTGCACTAAATCCCAGAAAAGCATCATTTGCCATTTGAGAAATCTCCTGAACAAATACTGAAGATCCTTCTCTCAGATATGCAAATACAGCATCGGCAAGCCACATTATGGATGCACCCCAGAGCATAAGGCACAGTGTGCCGATTCTCATATCATCTTCTCTTCTTACATACCATACTACCGTTGCAGCTTCTGCCGCAAGACAAGTTACAAGAAGTGTCATTTTCCTGCCTCCCCTGCAGCAGCTCTGTTTT
The DNA here is from genome assembly GCA_016293805.1 of Bacillota bacterium. Lineage (GTDB taxonomy): Bacteria > Bacillota > Clostridia > Peptostreptococcales > Anaerovoracaceae > UMGS973. The sequence goes on from JAEDDI010000054.1 coordinate 3,817, forward strand.
CCCTACGTGAAGTCACGTAAACCATAACGCCCCATACTGCCGTTACCATAACGCTCATCGCAACTCCAGCCGTTCCCATCTCAGACAGCATTTCTGATGTCTGTCCTTCTGAAACTGCAGTAAGGAAAGGGAATGCAGGCGATACTTCACCATGCCATATATGCTCAAATGCGAGAAGTCCTGATCCTCCCCAGAGCATATTATTAAGCCATCCCATCTTTTTTGAGAAAGGTGTCCTGGTACACTCTTCGCAGTGAACCGGTTCCGGAAGCCGGGCCTCCTTCGATTTAATAATACTGGCTGCAGCTGTTGTAATTACTGCTTCAGCAGCCGGTACAAGAAAACATGCCATAATATACCTCCAAATTCATAAAAAGGCATACTCTCATGAAAGGGTATGCCCTGTATTCATTGTTCCTTCACTCGAAAATCGTAGCACAGCCTTGAATCAAAGTCAATCATTCTGAATAGAGAATTTCTCTTCAGTAAGCATAGGATAGCATATTATCTTTTCCCCTGAAAGATTCTCTCTGTTCATATCCACAGCTGTTATGCAGTGTCTGTCATATGTCTTGTAATAATATATGCCTCTGTCCGAATTCCAGCAAGATGAATAAATTGTATATTCATACTTTCCCTCTCCGACATCACAGCACCCCTTCTGCTGCTCTCCTGATGCAAGTATGTGGAAAAACTGACTTACGCTTTCTTTTTCACTTTCGCCTGATACTGAATTTGCCCTTGTAAATGCCACCTTTGCAAACCTTGATGACGAGGACAGGTCTCCCGGAAGTCCGATGGCGCCCATACCTCTGCTGTAAGTCTTAAGGTCAATGCTGTCTGAAAAAACATTCTCAGGCTGTCTTGGCGAAAGGCTCATATAATTGTTAAGCATGAACATCTGATACTCAAACCCGGGATTGTTAGTAAGCACGCCTGCACTGTTTTCATATATGTGAAGGCCGTCCTCTGTCTGTTCAACTGTGATACATCCGGTCCTGTCTGCAATCATCCAGTGCAGCTGTGCAGACGGCAGTTTGTCACTGAACGGCTCATCAGTAATATTAAGGTCGGCTATCAGACTTTGAACTTCATCTAAAGTTGCACACTGTGACAGAACCCATGGAATAATCTCATACTGTGCCACATTCCTTTTTCCCCGGACAGGTTTGGTGTATTTTGCGTTCCCCACAAAATTCAGACCTGCCATTCCAACACCTTTTTCATTTACGGCATCATAGTACAGCGGATAGTCACCCTCTCTGTGCGCCATTCCTATAATCGCATATCTTGGCTGAGCCTGTCTGTCATGCGTGAAACTGTATCTGTATCCTCTTGGTGTTATAACGATTTCCTCCCCGTATGAAAACTCGTAATCAAGATTTCTGCCCATGTAAAAATCTTTTGTCATATATGTTGCTGCTGTACACATACTGTTTTCCCCCTTTTTATTTTATTATATCACCCGAATATTTCTTTTCAATAAAGAAGGGAAGTATATCCTGTTATGCCACGTGAATATTTCTCCTTACAAATGACAAAACATACTCCAGATTTTCACTGCTGACACAGTCTCTTCCTGTGGAAAGCAGTTCAAGCATTCTCTTTTCATCATCTGTCTTGTTTTTCTTATCACGAAGACCTTTGTGCATCATTGAAATAACGGCTCTGTTAAGACCTCTTAAACGGGCAGTATCTATTCCTCCCTGCAGCGTAAACAGCGGAGTGCCGTCAGTTATCGAATTTGCCTTCTTGATATCTGCTATCAGATTACCTGTACCGCACATTCCCACAGCGCACACAGCCTCAACACTGTACTGTGCTCTTGCTTCTTTCAATCCCTTGACTCTCATCGCTGAAATCCAGCCAAAATATATCACTTTTTCCCCTTTTGACAGTTTCTTTTTCCCTTCAGATAAAGAATATACAGGCAGCCCTGTCTTCTCCCCAAGAAGCATCGCATATTTTTCAGTATGACCTGTATTTGATGTATATATTATCGCATGTATCATTATCCGTCCCTCCTGTCATCTAAGTATACAGAAAAAGAAATATGCACAGTAGTATCATACTATACCTGTTTGTGTCAATTATTGAGACAGTTACTGTGATTTTTTATGTTCAGCCCTATTGCTTCAGTTCAGTAAAAGCTCTTTATATTAAACAAAGCGCCCTTCCGGACGCTTATCTGATTATTTCACTCTTTATTACCGTTCTGTCACCGCACATGATTTCAAATACATCACGCCCGTTGTCACTGCCCTTTTTAACTGTAAGTATATCTCCTTCGTACGACTGCTCCTTATACATAATCTCCATTTCCTGTACAGGCCTTGAGATCAAATCATCCACGCTGTATGTATCTAAAATAAAGCGAACATACTCCTTGTTATTTGTATGCATCGCAAAATCCACATTGGAATACTTAACTCTTACTTCATCTGCTGTCTCCATGGTGTCGCATCTGAACCTTGTGTATTTAATGTCGCACAGTGCATCTTCTGCATCGTCTTTATCCATACCAAGTGACGAAACTTTAAGAATCCTGCCGGTGGCAATATCAAGCGCACATATTTCCGTACGTCCGAAAACAGCTGTTTCATCTGATTCATCTCTTATATACACATCAAGCATAACGGCGGAATTTCTGACTTTTGTTATCCTGCACTCTGCAGTATATGATGCGTTCCACGGAATGCTCTTTACTCTCTTGAATCTTGTCTTGACAAAGACCCATACTGCATTGTATTTTTCCCTGACTGAGATATCATCAAGTTCCATACTGCCCAGAAGTTCTGTTATGCACTCTTCAATAATGGATAATATACCGAATACCGAAAGGCAGCCTGCCGAGTCACTTATAACCGAATTTACTTTCTGTTTCTTTTCCAGTCTCATATTTACCTCCCTGTTTATCCTCTATTATATTCCCTGTTTTCCCTTCTAAACAACATCCGATTTGTAAAATTCATAAAATATTCACGTAAAACAGAGACTCCGCAAAGAGTCTCCATTTCATGTCTCACAGTTTTTCAGCCCATTCCGTTTCTTTGAACCCCACAAGAACAGTGTCTTCTTTTACTGCAATCGGCCGCTTTACAAGCATTCCGTCAGATGAAAGAAGTCTGAGCTGCTCCTCTTCAGTCATATCAGCAAGCTTATCCTTAAGGTTCATCTCCCTGTAGAGCTTTCCGCTCGTATTGAAGAACTTTCTAAGATCAAGCCCGCTCTGCGCATACCATCTTTTCAGTTCCTCGTAGGTCGGATTGTCTTCAGCTATGCTGCGCTCCTCATACTCGATACTGTTATCATCGAGCCACTTTTTCGCTTTTCTGCACGTTGTGCATTTCGGATAACAAATGAATACCATTTTATTCCTCCTCCGTCATTCTTCCACCCTCAGCATCCGATATCCTACTCCAATGTGCGTCTGAATATACTGATACGAATTGGGGTGAATCTCAAGTTTCTTTCTGAGAGTTGCCATGAATACTCTCAGCGATGCTATATCATTATCCCAGCTCCTGCCCCAGATATGCTGAGTTAAATATGTATGAGTGAGAACCTTTCCCACATTTCGCGAAAGAAGACATAACAGTTTGTACTCAATAGGAGTAAGATGCAGCTCATCCCCGTCAAGATATGCACATCCCTGCACATAGTCCACCTTAAGATCACCATTGATAAATACGGCTTCACTGTTCTGTTTTTCTGTCGAGATATATGACAGTCTCAACATGGCACGAAAAAACGCTACTGGTTCCTATATATATGCGGTTTTCCCAGCCACTTTTTGACATCAACAATTTACTCATTTTTAAACAATTTTCAAAATCTGGGAATTGCTGTAATTCGAAAATTATTTAGAATTATTTCTGTTTTCGATATTGTGTTATTATCGCACATTGCATATACTATAAATACACAAAAAAGCCAGAAAAAGAGGAGGTGTTAATATGGCTACTTCAAGTATTACTCATAATTTTGTCGTATCCAATCCAAAAAGCGTAAAGCGTTTTGTCGCAGCGATTGACGAAGCCGATCGTGACCGCACACCAA
>JAEDDI010000055.1 GCA_016293805.1 Bacillota bacterium
AAGGGTTTTACCCGTCTGTTAAAAACCACGCGTTTGACGCGTGGTTCGTTTTTGCAGGAAAAGTACCGGATGAAGATAGCAAAATAGTTGAAAAGCTGAAACAATACAGACAAACTAGTTAGAATTATGCCAATATGGATGAATTTTTAAAAAATTCGCAATTATTCTGTTGCAACATGAAATTTCATGGAATATAATTGATTTGTTGAATATAAATGATTATTTGGAGGTGGAAAGGCAGTGGACAACATACTTGGCAGAATCAGGAAGATGAACTGGGTTTTACAGGAGAGTGCGAAGGGTAATTTCTCTTTTAACGATTTATGTGAAATTTTAAGTGATCTGATGGATTCGAATGTCTATATTGTCAGCCTCAAAGGCAAGGTTATCGGTGTTCACTATAAAATAGTGGAGGACAGCCCTACTGTAGAGGATACTGAAACAGGAATCGAAAGCTTTCCTGAAGAATATAATGCTGAACTTCTGAAGGTTGTGGATACAAGAGCAAACCTTCAGGGAGATGAAGTTCTTAAGATTTTCAAATACGATTTCGATACATCGGATAAGCTGCATACTGTTATTCCGATTCTGGGAGGCGGGCAGCGTCTTGGAACTGTTGTTATGACACGTTATGACGATCTGTTTACAGACGAGGATCTTGTTCTTGGCGAATACGGTGCAACAGTAGTAGGTATTGAGATTCAGAGACAGAAGAATATTGAAGAGGAAGAAGAGAACAGAAGGCTTAACATAGTTCAGATGGCAATAGGCACTCTTTCATTTTCAGAAGTGGAGGCTGTGCAGCAGATATTCAGCGAACTGGCAGGAACAGAGGGACTTCTTGTAGCAAGCAAGATTGCAGACAGGTCCGGAATAACACGTTCTGTTATTGTAAACGCACTTCGCAAGCTGGAGAGTGCAGGGGTTATAGAATCCCGCTCCCTTGGCATGAAGGGCACATATATCAAGGTGCTGAATGATAAATTTCTTACTGAAATTGAGAAAGTATAATTACTGGTTTATAAAAACACCGGAGACGGTGTTTTTTACATGGGTTTGTTTGCATTAGAAGGGATGCTATTGTATAATTAAGTGTAATTTCGGGAAGGGAGGAATACAGCATGGACAACACAGAAAAGACTTTTGATGAATCTATAGAAGAGATTCTTGAACTTCTTGAAAACAGACAGTACAGAAGCGCAAGAGAGATGATTCTCAGATATAATTCTGTTGATATTGCGGAAATTCTGGAAGAGATTCTGGTTGAATCGGGCAAGAATGTTGCTATTATAGTATTTCGAATGCTTCCTAAGGACGTTTCTGTTGAGGTGTTCTCATATCTTCCAAGTGATGACCAGATGGAGATTATCAACGGGATAACTGATATAGAGGTCGGATACATTATCGATGAGCTTGACTTCGACGATAAGATTGACGTGCTCGAGGAGCTTCCAGCCAATATTGTTGACAAGATTCTCGAAAAAACACCTAAAGAAGAACGAAAACTGATAAATACTTTTCTGAATTATCCTGATGACTGTGCAGGTTCGCTTATGACACCTGACTACATCAGTCTTCAGAAGACTATGACTGTGCAGGAGGCGCTTGACTACATTAAAGAATACGGTATGGATTCTGAAACGGTTTATACCTGTTATGTAAAATCACTTGGCAGAAAACTCGAAGGTATAGTGTCTCTTAGAGCACTTGTGACTTCAGAGCATGATGTTCTTATTGAGGATATCATGAGAGAGGATTTCATATCTGTAAATGTATATGATGATCAGGAGGAGGTCTCTGATGCATTCATAAAATACGGATTTATGGCAATACCTGTAGTGGACAAGGAAGACAGACTTGTAGGTATTGTTACGTTCGATGATATTATGGATGTCATTGAAGAGGAAACTACAGAGGATATTGAGAGAATGGCAGGTATCATCGACTTTGAGGATACTGACAAGGACTATCTTGACATATCTGTTTTTCAGCACGCAAGGAACAGACTTCCGTGGCTGCTGATTCTGATGATAGCGTATATATTTACCGGCATGATAATAACAAGTTTCGAATCGAAACTTTCAGAGATAATATGTCTTGTGGCGTATATGCCGCTTCTGATGGGTACAGGCGGGAATACAGGATCACAGGCTGCTACGCTGATTATTCGAGGTCTGGCTACGGATGAAGTTGATACTTCAGATACACTGAGGATACTGTGGAAGGAAATCAGAATCGGATGCCTTCTTGGAATTGTGCTGAGTGTATTCAACTTCGCAAGAGTTGTTCTTATAGACGGTAATGATATGATTGTTGCAGTGACTGTATGCAGTGCCATGCTGTTTATAGTTATTATCGCCAAGATTCTGGGGAGCATGATACCGCTTCTGTGCAAGAAAATCAGACTTGACCCGGCGCTTATCGCAAATCCTGCGATTTCGTCGATTTCCGATGCTGTTGCACTTTCGATATACTTTGCGATGGCTGCTGTATTTTTGGGGCTTTAATTATGGAAATAAACAGAGAATATGCTGCTGGGATTCTCAGGAAAAGAGATTCTGAGATGCATAAGGGAGATGCAGGCCACATCCTCATTGCTGCAGGTTCAAGAGGAATGACGGGAGCCGCGGTTTTAAGCGCACTGGGTGCATTCAGGACCGGAGCAGGTCTTGTATATATGTACGTGCCTTCTGAGATATTTCAGATACTGCAGATAAGAGTTCCTGAGGTAATCTGCCTTGACAGAAAAGAGAAGACAGACTACGGAAGATATGAGGCTGTAATTTTCGGGCCGGGGCTTCGTACGGGTGAGGAGATAAGGGATCTTCTCTCGGATATACTTGCAAATTACAATGGAAGTCTTCTTATAGATGCGGACGGCCTTAACGTGATAGCAAAATATGATATGTATGATGAGATAGAAGCTTCTTCTGCATCAATTGTGTATACACCGCATGAGGGAGAGGCTTCGCGTCATGTTGGAGAAAACGGAAGCAGAACCGAGAGGGCTGCAAGGCTTGCCAGTAAACTAAAAGGGGTTACAGTACTTAAGGGAAGCAGAACTATTGTGACAGACGGTGAAAGAATGATGTTTAATACATCGGGGAATCCCGGAATGGCAAAGGCAGGATCGGGAGACGTGCTTTCCGGGATAGCAGGCGCGCTTTTAGGACAGGGATATGATCCTTTCGAGGCTGCAGCATGTGCAGTATATATTCACGGTCTCGCAGGGGATATGGCTGCCGCAGAAAGAGGTCAGTGGGGGATAATGGCAACAGACATTGCTGATAAGGCTTCGGAGGCCATTAAATACATTATAGGAGAATGAGTTATGGATTACAAAGAATTGGAAAAAACTGCAGCCAGGGTCAGAACTGACGTAATCAAGGCTGTGTATAATGCAGGCTCGGGACATCCGGGCGGTTCGCTTTCGTCAGCAGACATTGTTACCGCTCTGTATTTCAGTGAAATGAATATTGATCCCAAAAATCCTGACATGAAAGGAAGAGACAGACTTGTACTGTCAAAGGGACATGCAGGTCCTGTTCAGTATGCCGCTCTTGCAGAAAGAGGATATTTCCCTGTTGAAGATATTATGAGTCTGCGCAGGATAGATGGAAAATTCCAGGGTCATCCGTGCAAAGGGAAGGTGCCTGGAATTGAAATGTCAACAGGTTCGCTCGGACAGGGATTCTCAGTTGCAGGTGGAATGGCTCTTGCTGAAAAACTCGACAATAGCAGTGCGAGAGTATATGTGATACTTGGAGACGGAGAGCTTCAGGAGGGCATTGTATGGGAGGCCGCAATGTCAGCTGCTCATTACGGTCTTGACAATCTTGTTGCTGTTGTAGACAATAACGGTCTTCAGATTGACGGTAAAAATGATGACGTTATGAAGGTTGCCCCTATAGCGGATAAATTTAAATCATTCGGATGGAATGTGATTTCAATAGACGGACACAACATGAAAGAGATTCTTGATGCTTTTGCGAAGGCAAGAACTGTCCAGGGAAGACCGACTGCAATTATCGCAAAGACAGTGAAAGGCAAAGGCGTTTCATTTATGGAAAATCAGGCGGGATGGCACGGCAAGGCACCATCAGAAGAGCAGGCCAGACAGGCTGTAGAAGAACTTGGAGGTGAATGGTAATGGCAGATAAAATCGCAACAAGAGAGGCGTACGGCAGGAAACTTGCTGAACTTGGATCCAGATATGACAATCTTGTAGTAATGGATGCAGACCTTTCGGGTTCTACAAAAACAGCTGTATTTGCAAAGGAATTTCCCGAAAGATTCATAAATATGGGTATCGCCGAGCAGAATCTTTACGGTGCAGCAGCTGGACTTGCTGTATCAGGCAAAATAGTATGTGCAAGCACATTTGCCATGTTTGCATCGGGAAGAGCCTTTGAGATTATAAGGAATTCTATAGGATATACACATGCAAATGTCAAGATATGCGCAACTCACGCAGGTATAACAGTAGGTGAAGACGGAGCAAGTCATCAGACTTTTGAGGATATTGCTCTTATGAGAACAATTCCCGGAATGACCGTTTTAAATCCATGTGATGCTGTTTCTACAGGAAAGCTTCTTGAGAAGGCAGTTGAGATGGACGGACCTTGCTATCTGCGCTTTGGAAGAAGTGCGGTTCCGGTATTTTACAATGATGATGCTGACTTTGAAATAGGCAGAGGAATCACATTGAGAGACGGAAAAGATATTACAGTAATCGCAACAGGAATAATGGTTAATGAGGCTATGATGGCAGCTGATGAGCTTGCTGAAGACGGAATTGACGCAAGAGTGATTGATATGCATACAATCAAGCCGATTGACGAAGAGATAATAATCAGAGCTGCAGAAGATACAGGAGCAATAGTTACTGCTGAAGAACATTCTGTCATCGGCGGACTTGGAAGCGCAGTTGCAGAGGTTACTGCTGCAAAGTGCCCTGTAAAGATGGCATTTGTGGGTCAGAAGGATGTATTTGGAGAATCCGGAAAGCCTGAAGAGCTTAAGAAAAAATACGGTATGACAAAAGATGATATTGTCAGAGCTGTTAAATCATTGAGATAGTGTTTCGGGAGCAGACTTATGCTCCCTTTTATGGTGATGGTATGACATTGTTTGCAGTTGTGTTTTCTGTTTTCGCAGGAGTATGCATGGGAATACAGAGTCCGACAAATACGGAGCTTTCCAGGCATATCGGTAATTTTCAGGCAACATCGGTTTCATTTGGAGGCGGAGTTGTTATCCTTTTTTTCGCTATGCTTTTTATTGGCGAGGGAAGTCTTGCCGGTATAGCGGATGCATCATGGTGGCAGCTTATCGGCGGTTTGTACGGCGTATGCATGGTGCTCGTTATTACATTTGCGGTTCCGCTGCTCGGAATAGCTCTTACAATTACATTTATTATGCTGGGGCAGATGTTCATCGGAATGGTTATCGACGGCTTTGGGCTTCTGCTTGTTGAGCAGTCAGAGGTTAGTCCGGCCAGAATAGCAGGATGCATAATAGTCACTGCCGGCATATTTCTCGTGTGCAGGGGGAGACTTCAGAACGGAAACACAGTCAGAATGGACTTCAGGGCAATGATGTTTTCTGTTCTTTCATTTGCTGCGGGAATAGGCGGGGGCATTCAGGCTCCTACAAATGCGGCGCTTGCCTCCCATGTCGGAACAGTTGAGGCCAGTTTTATTTCATTCTGCGGAGGCTTCCTCCTTATATTTACTGTAACTCTTCTGACCTCGCGGGGAAAGTTTATAAGGCTTAAAGGCAGCGGCGTAAGGCCGTGGATGATGACAGGAGGACTGTACGGAAGCATAGCGGTACTTGCCGGGATTATAGCAACTCCTGTTACCGGTGTTGCTCTTGCCATGGCGTGCACACTTCTCGGACAGCTGGCATGCGGGATAGCAGTTGATTCAACAGGAATACTGAGATCTGAAAAAATGAAAATGAACGGATGGCGTTACGCAGGCGTAATTGTCATACTGATTGGAATTACAGTCTTCACATATGGAAGATACGTTTAGGAACCTCTCCTGAGAGTTTTAATATTGACAAAAAAAGGAAATATGGTAGAATATGGTTACTGTTAATAATTGGTAAAATCAATTTAACAAGATGAAGAATCATTTAAAAGGAACAGACTGTTTTGAGATGACAAGATGGCTTCTTGAGAGATATCTCGAGTTCAGGTATTACAGGTTAAGCGGCATGGGCGGCGTGAGGAAGTCAGATACCTTCGGAATTGATGACATTTCCTGGTATATGTCAGACGGCAGCAGAGACAGATATTTCAACTGTTTTGCAGCAGATAATCTCAGGCTAACAGACAATCTTGCGGATGTAATGCATAATACGTATCTTCGCATGCGTCAGGACGAAGAGAACAAGGCTGATCTGATTTTCGGGAATTATATGACCTTTGAACATGAAGGTATTTCTGTCGCTGAGAAGATTCGCAGGATGAATTATACGGGCTGCGGATTCTACAAATCGCTGTATAAGGCAATTTCGCTTTATTCTTTTCTTCTCTGGGAGGATCTCAGGTCCAACAGATCGCTTCCTTTTTTTGCCAACAGTCCGGAAGAGAGTCTTAAACTTGTAAGTCTCATGAAGCAGGCGTATTCAATGCATGAATACAGCGGCAAATGCTATGAAGACACCGAGGCTCTGCTTAAGAAGTATTATCTGCTCAAGTATCACGATGTTCAGGAGCGAATCAGCGAAAGCGGCGCCCGAATCAGTGAGAACTATCAGACAGGGGGCAGTCTTTTTGATTTCTACAAGGTGATGGATCAGATTACATCAATGAATGTTGATGACAGACTTAAAGGCTGGCTCTGTTCATCTATGGCAGAGAAAACAGGAGCCTATATACATCTGATTGACTGTGCGGCTGAATCTATGAGGAATCTTGGCAGAACGGGCAGAGAAAATTACAGTTATATCTATACAATGTTCATGGATCCTGAATATGCGGATGAACCATGGAGCAGCAGGATGGAATCGCTTGGCGTGTCACAGAGAGTCTATTATCTCAGAAGAAATCAGTCGATTTCCATGATGTCGAAAATTCTGTGGGGACCGCTTTCCCACAGGCATTTTGATTCACTGTTCTGCAGCGGTACTCGTAAAACAGTATAAATGAAAAGAAAAAAAGATGGAGAGACACATTCCATCTTTTTTTAGATTGCTCATCTTGTGCATTTAACTTATGCACGGGTGGGGACGGGTGAGACTTAAGCGTTTGCTTTGTTGAATCTTTTTGTTAATCTTGAAACTTTTCTTGATGCAGCTTTCTTGTGGATAGTTCCCTTTGCAGCTGCCTGCATTAATTTCTTCTCAGCAAGAGTAAGCTTTTCCTTGGCAAGCTCCATGTTGCCTGAAGCTAATGCTTCGTCGAAGTTTCTTAAAACTGCCTTCAGATGACCTTTGATTCTTCTGTTTCTTGCAGTTTTTTTGTCGATAACTCTGATTCTTTTCTTTGCGGATTTAATGTTTGCCATGTAATTTACCCCACTTTCAATTTTTTTAGCTAAATTCGCATAAACAGTATATAGTAACGCGAATCAAAACGCAACAGATTTTTTGCTCGTTGCCATCTTATTTGTTTTTGGGTATAATAAAGTGTTGAATTATAACTTATGGAGAGGTGAATAT
>JAEDDI010000056.1 GCA_016293805.1 Bacillota bacterium
TGGGTATACACATGCGTTGAATTCAAAGCAGTGGACCTGCTTTCCGTATGTGACTACCTTATAACCGATTATTCTGCAATTGCTGTTGAAGGTGCAATTCTCAACCGGAAAACATTCTATTATGTATACGACTATGATGAGTACACATCAGCCAACGGAACAAATATACGTCTTTTTGACGAAATGCCCGGATGCGTATTCAGGGATGCTTCGGAGATAGCAAAGGCACTGGAGAAACCATACAGACAGGACTGTCTTGATAATTACCGTAAAAAATACCTTCCTCAGGAGCTTGGAACGTCAACTTCAAAACTTGCCGATCTGATTCTTGAGAAGAAAGGACAACAGGATGTTTGAACTTGCAAATAAGTTATTCAACAAGCTGCGTCTCTTTGTGCTGTACTTCAGACGCATTCTTTTCGTAAAAAACAAATTTAAGTGCAGCTTTTTCAAAAAAATGAAAGCAAATTTATGTGGAGGCTATCTGGCTGACCAGTGGATGCTTTATGATCTTGATCACAATGACAAAGACGAATATCTTTCTGAGTTTGACTGGTACAGATCAAGATATATCAATCAGCCTTTCGATTTTGTCTGCAATAACAAGATTGTCTGCAATGAAATTCTTCAGCAGTATATCAGAGTTCCGAAGATTATTGCAATCAAGCGCGACAGACTGCTTTCAGACTTCGCAAATGCCGACATATCATATGACGATGTATTTAATTCCATTATGGAAACAGGAACCTGCTTTATCAAACCATACGGCAAGGGGAAGGGAAACGGAGTATTCCGACTTGAAAACAGAAATGGAATCCCGTATATAGATGAAGATGTATCTGACAGAGACGGTATGATTTCATTTCTGAAAAAGCAGAAGGACTGGATGATACAGGAAGCTGTAAGCCAGCATGAATACTCAAGCAGCATTTACGACAAGACAACCAATACAATCAGACTTATCACACTTAGAGATCCTGAAACTGACAGATTCAAGGTGTTCTTCGCAGTTCACAGAATAGGAACAAAAGACACCATCCCTGTAGACAACGGAAGCCGCGGAGGGCTTGTATGCAATATCGATCTTGAGACAGGCACGCTCAGCGAGGCAAGATGTCTTCACAACAGAGACGTTCACGATTTTCATCCTGATTCAGGAGCACCTATCAAAGGAGTCACAGTTCCGGGATGGGATGAGCTTAAGGAAAAAATGCTGAATCTTGCAAACAGACTTCCTTATATGTATTTTGTAGCATGGGATATTCTTATTACACCTGACGGACCCTGCATTATCGAAGCAAATACATCTTCAGGTGTAAACATTATCCAGCTGTGGGGCGGACAAAGACATGGAGAACTTGGCGATTTCTACAGACACCACGGAATAAAGGTTTAGTATTATGAAATATGTAATAATGGCAGACGGAAAAGGTACCAGATGGAACAATTTCAATGAAATCCCGAAGCACTTTATTGAAATAGACGGCGAAAGAATAATCGACAGATGTGTCCGTCTTCTTAAGGAAAACGATTCAGGCTGCGAGATAATAATCACATCACACGATCCACGATATGATATTCCCGGAACCACCAGATATGAGCCTCTGAACAACATACTTGAAATAGACAGATTCACTTCCGAACTTATATGTGATAACATATGCTTCATGTACGGTGATACATATTATTCTGAGAATGCCATAAAAACAGTCACAGAAACTCCGGCAGAAGACATTCTTTTCTTCGGAAACAGCAGATCGATTATAGCTGTTAAAGTTTCAGACGGAGGTCTTTTCAGAATGCATGTCGACAGAGTCAGAAAACTCTATCTTGAAGGAAAACTGAAAACATGCAAGGGATGGCAGGTTTATCAGTCGTTCACCGGGCTTGCTCCGGATACTATCGGAGATAATTTTGTATTCATTGAAGACAGTTCAAGAGATTTCAATTCACCGGAAGATTTAATAAATCCGCATCAGTAATGATGCGGATTATTCTGTCTTTACTTCTTGTCTATAAGTATCAGCTCGGCGCTCAGTCCCGACAGATTTACCGAAAGACTCAGAGTGTCAGATACAGTGTGTTCTCCGAACTCTACAACAGGAAGAGTTCTCCAGTTGTTCAGTAGATTCTGCCTCTTGGTATGCGTTATTTCCCCGTCTTCAGGCTCCTCATACGCAACTATGATATTCTCTCTTGTAAGAGTATATCTTGAAATCTTGAAATCTCCCGATATACCCAGACACCTTATAAGGAATTCAACATTCTCATTATAGTTCAGTATCGCCTGTAGATCTTCAGCCCTGTTCTTGGAACTGGTCATGGCTTCCTTGAGTTTTTCGTTAAAGTTATATACCAGGATGCTGATACTCCTGATTTCATCCGGATATTTTGATGCAGTCGTAATGATATAGTTATCTCCTGCTGCAACAATATTCTCTCTGAGACTCTTAATCAGATTATACGGTCTTGCAATAAACTTGAGGTTGTCGCTCTTCAGAAACTCCTCAAGTCCCAGAGCCGATTTGTTTACAATTCCCATCTGCGGATTGTATATATCAACGTCAATTATCGACGGCTTCGGTGCGTTGCTCCTGATGTAGTCAGAGTAGATACCCTTGACCTGCTTCTTGATGGCCTCCTCTATATCATGCGGTGTGGATCTTTTGTATTCTGCAATTATTTCTCTTCCGCTCACCTTGCCCGCATATTTCTTGCGGTATTCAAGCGGATGCATTCCAAACCATGTTTCAAAATGCTTGATATAGTATCTTACCGCAGAAAACCCGGTCTCTTCAGCGATTGCCCCGATCTTCTTGTTTGATCCAAGCAGCAGCTTCTCTGATTCCTCAACTCTGATATAGCTGAGAAGATCCTGAAAGCTCAGCCCTGTCGATTCCTTGATTACATGCGAAAGATAATATATGCTCAGATGCTCCTTCTCTGCAATCTCGTTTAGAGTAAGTTTCCTGTTGTAGTTCTCATACATATAGTCAGTGATTCTGTTGAGTCTTCCTGTCAGAATCTTATTGCCTTTGTTCTTTGCCTCATTGGCAAACTTGCCGTCCTCCATAATGAAATACTGAAAATCAGAGATAAGGCAGGCAATAAGATTATGGGTCGTCTCTATTACCTTCCGCTCATATCCGTATCCCTTCTGAAGAATCTCCATCATTATTTTAGCCAGAAGAGTTCTGAGAACCTCAAGACTCTCATCGCTGTCATCATCCATATCTGTTACAAAAAAAGAATTCTTCAGATTATCGTAATATCTGGCGAAATATGTAAGATCCATCTGAAGCATCATTACAATATTATCCTCGCCCGTTGACGATAAACTGTGTATTTCTCTGTCATTCAGAATGAAAACATCTCCCGCCTTAAGCAGATATTCGTAATGCCCGTTCTTGAAATTAATGCTTCCATCAAGAACATATACTATCTCGATATCGTCATGGAAGTGAATCGGATACTCCTTGATATTCGCCACTACCACATTAACCGGAAGTTCGTCTTTGTATACCGTTTTTTCCTTTAACATAACAAACCCTCATAATTCACAAAGTTGCTATACAATTATATCATATTGCACAGCAAATTGGTATCTAAATTTATTATATACCATACAAAGACATTTGTGCTATACTATTTTCATAAAGCTTAGGGAGTTTTTTATGGCAACAGACAAGTTATACCGAAACAACGTGAATTTACGTGAGTTTGACGCCACTGTCGTGTCCATTGAGACAGATGGTGACTGCTCTGTCATAGAACTTGACCGAACTGCTTTTTTCCCTGAAGGGGGAGGACAAAGTAGTGATACCGGTCAGATTAACGGCATAAGCGTCTCTCATGTATTCGAGAAAAACGGCACAATCTACCACAAATTAGTTACAGAAACAAATCTCAGACCGGGAAACCATGTTTTTGGCACAATTGACTGGGACAGACGTTTCGAGAACATGCAGAGACACTGCGGAGAGCACATACTTACAGGCGTCATCTTCAGGGAATGGGGAGGCATCAACAGAGGCTTTCACATGGGCGACGAATATATGACAATTGATATTTCATTTGAAGATGAAAACACCGGAACTGAATTCACATGGGATATGTGTCTTGAGGCTGAGAGACTTGCAAATGAAATAATCTGGGACAATGTTCCAATGATTACAAGACATTTTGACACCATTGACGAGGTAAAGAATATCCCCGTAAGAAAAAAAGTCACAGTGGAAAGCGACATTACCCTGGTGGGCATAGGTTCCCCTGAAAACGGATGGGGATGTTGTGCATGCTGCGGCACACACCCTTCATACACCGGTCAGGTCGGACTTGTAAAAATCTTCAGGATTGAGCCCAACAAGGGTATGTGGAGAATATACTTTGAAGCAGGCCGCAGGGCCTTTGAAGATTACAGAAAACGGTTTGCCGTTCTGTCAGAAATCGCATCAGGCTATTCAGCAGGCACTGACGATGTAATAGACAAAATCAGAAGCCATGAACAGAAGCAGAAACAGCTCAGACAGGATTACTTCGAGTTAAGGCAGACCGTTATAAGACAGAAAGCCGAAATCATACAGAAAGAGATATCAGATGGTCTTCTTCATGTATACACCATTGATGAACTGCATGCCGACGATCTTAGAAACATGGCGCGGCTTCTCACGTTCAGCGGCCCTGTTATATTCTGCGACAGATCTTCACTTACCGCTCTATTATTTTCAGACGGCAAAGTGGACTGCGGCAGACTAATAAAAGACAACGCTCCAGTATTCTCAGGCAAAGGCGGAGGCAGAAATGACAGCGCGCAGGCAAAGTTTTCAAGCGAAGAGAATATGTATCTTTTCGCCGATGCAGCAGGCAAACTTTTAAGGCAGGTCTGATATGAGGAAATGTTCAATTATAGTATATATAGAGAAAGATGCCGGTCGGATTCTAAGCGGTATAGACCGGGACAGTTTCATAATATGTGCGGATGGCGGAACAGAATATGCTCTGTCTGAAGGAATCATTCCCGATCTTGTTATAGGAGATTTCGATTCATACAGAGGCGTTCTTCCTGAAGACATCCCCCGGATTGTTCTTCCTAGGGAAAAAGATGATACTGACACGCATTACTGCGTTAAATATGCAATGGAGCAGGGCTTCAGCGACATAACAGTCTATGGCGGCCTCGGGGGAAGATTCGACCATTCGGTTTCCAATCTTCAGACGTTAAGATATGCTGCCGAAAACGGATGCACCATCAGCCTTATATCTTCAGGCAACACTATCTATGTTATTAACAGCTGCAGCATAACTCTTTCCAGACAGCCTTCATATGTATCTGTATTTGCGCTCAGTGACATATGTCAGGGAGTAACGATAAGAGGTGCTGCCTATGATGTCGAAAATGCGGTTTTTACCGGTTCATTTCCAATCGGCACCAGCAACGAATTCAGTGATGACACAATTGAAGTTTCCGTTAAATCGGGAACTCTTGCAGTTATACTATCAGAAGAATAGGAGGAACTATATGGATTTTACAAAAGTAAAGACAAGTCTCGAAAAAGAAGGATTCAAAGTATCATGCTTTGATACGAAAGAAGACGCAGCATCATACCTTAAAAACAGCATCTCCGGAAAAACAATAGGTTTTGGCGGATCGGTTACGCTTCAGCAGATGGGACTTTATGATATTCTCAAAGAAAACAACACTGTTTACTGGCACTGGATCGAAAAAACACCGGAGATTATGAAAGCTGCAGCCTTTGCCGATGTATATGTCTCATCTGTAAACGGTCTTGCCGAAACAGGAGAGATAATCAACATAGACGGCAGCGGAAACAGAGTTGCTGCCACAATGTACGGTCACGAAAAAGTCTACCTTGTTGCAGGAAGAAACAAGATTGCAGAGGATTTTCACAAGGCATATGACAGAGCAAAGAACATAGCTGCTCCACTCAATGCAAAAAGACTCAACATGAATACCCCATGTGCTGTAAAGGGCGACAGATGCTATAACTGCAGCAGCAAAGACAGAATCTGTACAGAAACTGCCGTTCTCACTTACTGTCCGATGAAGGCGGATTACGAAGTAATTCTGATCAACGAGGAGCTTGGATACTAAACTTCAGGGCGGATTATTCCGCCTTTTTCAAATATTTCATAATTATCTGATAATTATGTTGACAAGCGGCATTTCACAGGTTATACTTAAACCATAAAAGAACAGAGAATTCGAAAGAAAATAGTTCTTAGGAAGAACAGAGGACAGACCGATGAAATAGTTTTAATGAGGGTTATCTCTAATAATTATAAGCCATTTTAAGGAGATGATTTTATGAAAGGTCGCGATCCATAACTGTAGACAACTCGAATCGATTTAACAGAAAGGAAGGTTATACAGTGAAACTTAGAGAAATTTGTTAATACCCCATCCGGTAAGACTGGATGGGGTATCTTATTACCTTAGGTTATGTTTGTTTTCATACATTCTGCTGTCTGCCTCAGATATCAGGCGGATCGCATCTTCATAGTCCCTGCACACTCCCGAAGAAACCCCGATACTTACACTCATATCAATTCCTGCATAAGATTCGCTGACAAGCTTTCCTGTTTCTCTTCGTATCCTGTCTGTAAGATAGCTTAGTTCCTCATCCGAAATGCCGGTTCCGGCAAGCAGGAACTCGTCTCCGCCGTATCTACATACAAATATTCTGTGACGAATCACACCGCATGCGTGCTTAATAACTCCGGAAACCTCCCTGAGAACCTCATCGCCTGCCAGATGACCCAGGGTATCATTTATCATCTTGAAGTTATTAACATCCATCATAATGAACGTAATAGATTTCGGTTCTGAAGTTCTTGTCATTCCTTCAATATATTCTTCAAGTGCCCTTCTGTTATTCATCTTTGTAAGTGAATCGGTATGAATCACCGACTTCTGCTTTGTCTCAAACAGGAGCAGAACCGCAACTGTAACACCTGCCTGAAAAATGGTTATACCATAACAGAACACCTGAATAAGCCCGCCTGTTATTGCAGGAACAGCAAAATACAGCAGCGGCTTAAGTTCAGCTCTCCTGAGTCTGCTTTCTTCTCTCCTGAGGGCTGCGACTGTAACAGCAGTACCCACTAGAAGGTAGAAGAAGCACAGAATCGAATGAACAGCTACAGCAGGGCCCCGCTGATAGAGATTATCCTCCGTCACTGTAAACAGCAATCCTGTAAACGGATTCGAAACAAGCAACACCATAAACAGAATCAGCGGTACAGCGCATAATACGTGCACCCTGTCCCATCTCTTCTTCATATGCCCTGTTTCATATAACACATAGATTATCCATTCAAAAGCGATGATAACGCCCGATAACAGATATATCATATTTGCAAGGTGAACACATATATCTGCTCCGGCAAAATCAGCTCCGCGTACCCATGCCGCTGCAACATCCGAAACACACAATACACAGGCAGCTAAAACAATGCATCTGATTATTTTAGTCTGAACCGAGGCTTCTCTGTTATACCTGATTCCCCTGAACAGTATCAGAAGAAGAACTGCTATACATATTAAATTGATCTGTACGTAATATATAATGCGATAATCCATCTATTCCTCTGTTATGAAGTGACCTTTGTCAAGAGGTATAATTCAATATTTATTCA
>JAEDDI010000002.1 GCA_016293805.1 Bacillota bacterium
GGAGGAGTGTTCTCAAGAACCCTGTGAACAGCATCCACAATCTGGTCAAGCGGCTCCTTGAGTGCCACAAGCATCTCCTCAGTAGTTATTTCCACATTCTTAGGAAGCCCTGTCACTCTGTCACGGCCTCTGCATTCCATCGATTCGCTTTCTTCTCTCTGGAAAGCTGTGCCTATCGACATTTTCATCTCTTCTGCAGTACGTTCACCGATATACAGATTGTGCTCCTTGGCCATATATCTGATGATGCAGTCATCAAACTTATCCCCGGCAACCTTGATTGATTCGCTTGTTACGATTCCTCCAAGTGCTATAACAGCTATATCAGTAGTACCCCCTCCTATGTCGATAACCATTGTTCCGTCAGGTCTTGCAATATCAATACCTGCACCTATTGCAGCAGCCAGAGGCTCCTCCATAAGGTAAACCATCTTGCCGCCCGCCTGCGTTGCGGCTTCCCTAACGGCTCTCTTCTCAACTTCTGTTACTCCTGAAGGTACGCATACCATGATTTTAGGACGGAAGAATCTTCCCGATCCGCAGCTCTTTCGAATAAAATACTTAAGCATTCTCTCAGTCACATCGTAATCTGAGATAACGCCGTCCTTGAGAGGTCTTACCGCCACAATATTGGCAGGTGTTCTTCCAAGCATCTGTCTCGCTTCCTCTCCGACTGCAAGGATTTCATCAGTATCCCTGTTGATTGCTACGACTGAAGGCTCGCTTAAAACGATACCCTTACCCTTTATATACACAAGGACGTTGGCTGTACCAAGGTCAATGCCTACTTCTTCTGTAAATGCCATCTTCTAATCTCCTTTACTTATTGATATATCGACAAGCGCTAACGCTCACTATACAATACTACATACAACATTATACTTAAATAAAAAACGATTTTCAACTGATGATTTGCATTTCCGCAAATACCTCACTTTTACAACAAAAAAGGGAGCTGTTCTGCTCCCCTAATATCACTTTATTCAGTCTTCCATTTTGTTTTCCGCTCTGAATCTTACGATTTTCTTCGATGTGTTTTTGGAGAATTCGCTGTGTCTGAGGTTGACTTTTCTGATCATCTTGTATGCAGGATTCTCTGCATTCACCTTGTCAACGATTTCCCAGATGATTTTTCTTACTTCTTCATCATCATCTGCCCTGTCTCCGTATGTTTCCTTCATATAGTTCCAGTCCGGGTAAATCCCGACAGCGATTATCTTGTCCGTTTCATCTTCAGAATCTGTTTCAAAGGCCATCGCCTCTGCGATTTCATCGTACAGTGAAAGCTGGTATTCCAGTTCCTCAGGAAATACATTCTTGCCGTTCTTGGCGATGATAACATTTTTCTTTCGACCTGTTATAACGATGTAGCCTTCATCGTCAATATATCCAAGGTCGCCTGTATAAAACCATCCGTCCCTGATTACTTCCGCCGTCGCTTCAGGATTTCTGTAGTATCCAAGCATTATATTATCTCCCTTGAGACATATCTCACCTACTCCATCACTGCCGGGATCTGCTATCTTTGCATCAAATCCCGGAAAGGCCATTCCGCACGAATGGCTCTTAGGCCTGCTTTGCGGATTGAGTGCTCCCATAGGGGCAGCTTCTGAAAGCCCATATCCCTGGATAGCATGTATGCCAAAGCTCTGAAGATCTTCAAGAATATCCGGATTGATGGCTGCTCCGCCTGATATCATCATCCTCATTCTTCCTCCAAGAACAGACTTGATTTCAGCAAACAGCCTGTCTGTAATATCTATGCCGAATCTGCGAAGAAAATCACTCACCTTCATCGCAGTCCTCACAGTCTTCTCCTTGCCCTTTTTTCTGATTCCCTTCCATATGGCCTTGTATAAGGCATCAAATATGGCAGGCACCGCCAGGAAGTATGTAGGCTTAACTTCCTGAAGATTCTTGGTTATATATTTGAGTCCTTCACAGTGTGCTATTGCCGCACCCTTGTACAAAGGCATCAGAAAATCACATGTGCATTCAAATGTATGGTGTATCGGAAGTACCGAGAAAAAGATATCAGTCTCGTCAAGATCCACAAATACAGGAGATACCATCAGATCAGCACAGATGTTCTTATGGCTCAGCATAATTCCTTTCGCCATGCCGGTTGTTCCCGATGTAAAAATGATTATACTCATCTCTTCATTGTCAATCTGCGCATCAAGGAAGCTCCTGTCTCCGTTCTCAACAAGTTTCTTTCCGGTATCCACAAGCTCCCACTGTGAAATGATTGCTCCGTCACCTGTTTTTCTGTCCTGTGAGATAATATATTCAAGACCGGTATCCCCCTCTTCGAACATCCTTACAAAAATATCTTCCCGCTTCCTGTCGAACAGTACAGCAGATGCTTCTGATTCCTTTATCAGGTTTTTCAGATCGTCATATGGAAGTTCCTTATCAAGCGGAACAACAACACCGGTTCCGTTTACTGCTGCAAGATATGCAATGCTCCACATGTATGTGGTTTCACCTATGACAGCTATTCTTTTGTCCTTGAGTCCCATGGCGATAAACTGTGTTCCCAGTCCGTTCACATCCTCAAGAAGCTGAGAATACTTGATTTCCTGATATGGTCCCTTCTCGAACTTTGTGTAGTATGCTGTTCTGTCTCCATAAAGGCTGACACTTGATTCCAGCATCTGCTTCAGATCTATTACAGGCCTGTTGGTCAGATACTCAACGCCGGGACGCGGATCGTCAATCTGACACTGGATCAGGGCTTTTGCCCATTCCCATTCTCTGTTTTGAAGCGCCATGTATTCCTCTGATGACAATTTTTTCATTTTCCCTCTCCTTACATAAATATAAAGTTTCACACTCTCTTGCCATCATTATACCAAAACAGAGGGAAGGATACAATTTAGAACATTCACATGAATTCATTAAAAAACTCATTGTTCATATTCCCGAGCCGGGATTCAACATCTTCGCTATTATGATATATATGCGCTGCCTGACTCCAGAATAATAGAAATACAAAAAAGAGCAGCTTCCCGCTGCTCTGTCATTATCATAACCTATTTTGCAAGTCTTACAATTGCGCACACATTTCTTCCGCATGCAGACAGTGCACTGAACGAACAGTAGCTTATGCCTGTTCTGTACGACCCTGCGTGTATAACTCTGCCGCCCCCTGCATATATACCAACATGATTGATTCCTGATGTTGAACCGCTGGCCGAGAAAAATATTATGTCTCCAATCTGCGCATCGCTCTTATTTTTACCTATGCTGTATTTCTTGATCTGGCTGTATTCTCCCTGCGCTGATGACCTTGAAAATGAAATTTTGCCTGCATCTGTCTTATTGTATACATACCATACGAATCCTGAGCAGTCAAATGCATTAGGTCCTGCTGCCCCTGCCGAATAAGGACATCCGAGCTTGCTCTTTGCAAGTGCCATTATTCTCTCAACACTGCCGCTGTCTTCTGTAGTGGCTTTAGCCTTTGATGAAAGGTCGCTGATGATCTCATTGCCGTCAGCATCGTTTACATAAGATGCAACCTTGTAATACTTTGTTGTATCAGGATCAAGTCCCTTATGTGTATATGCTGTTGTATCAGCATCAACTGTCTTAAGAAGAACGTAACTGTCCTTTGATGCACTGTAATGATAAACCTTGTAGCCTTCCGCTCCCGGAGCCACATCCCATGATACTCTGATTGAAGTCTTGCCAAGAGCTTTCGCTGTAACACTTGACACTCCTGCAAGTTCAAATACAAGCGAATCATCTTCAACAGGATTATCTGATAATACAGTAAACACTGAATCGTCTGCATATGCCGATACAGTTCCGAAACTCATTGTGAATACCAGTGATAAAACAAGTAAAATTGTAAGTAACTTAGTCTTCATAAATGTACCTTTCCAGCCTTTTCTGCCTTAATTCACGTATAGTTTACCTAACTTTTGCCACAAAGTCAAGGTATTTTGCCAAATTTGTAAAAAATCCGGCAAAACAAAAAGGAGGCACGCTATGTACCTCCGCAAATCACATATTTATTTCATCGGCAGTCTTGCTATTGCAACAAGTCTCTTGTTTGACGTTGACATGCTTACAGGTGATACTGCAACTTTTCCCCATGTGGAGAACGCATGAATCTGGTTTCCGTTTCCGGTGTATATGCCCACATGCCATATGTTGCTTCTGCTCGATCCGAAAAACAGTATATCCCCAGGCTTTGCAGATGAAAGGCTTGATGAACCTATATCATACTTTCTTAACTGCGCATACTCGCCCTGAGCCGAACTTCTGCTGATTCTTACATTGCATGTATCGGAGTTCTTGATAACCCAGTATACAAATCCCGAGCAGTCAAACGCGTTCGGTCCCGCTGCCCCTGATACATAAGGTTTGCCAAGTCTTGTTCTTGCTGTTGAAAGAAACTCCTTTACAGAATCCTCTTCAGTAACTGCCGACGCCTTGCCTGATTTCTCACTCTCGATGATATTTCCATCAGCATCTTTTACAAATGAAGTCACTCTGTAAATCTTTTTTGTTCCCGGCGAAAGGTCTTTTGCAGTATATGACAGAGTATCAGCATCTACAGTTGCTGCAGCCCTGTAGCTTTCTGATGATGAACTGTAGGAATACACAATATATCCCTCTGCGCCTTCCGCCTCTTTCCAGCTTACTCTAATCGCTGTCTTCCCGAGGACCTTTGCTGTTACTCCCTCAGGCGAGGTCACACTGACTATATTATCAAACGCCTCAAATACAAGTTCATCCGATGTATCTGCAAATGCAGCTGTAGTTCCAAAGCACATGCTTATCATTATCAAGCACGATAATAGTGAAACTGATAATCTTCTCTTCATAAAAACACCTTTCGACTTTACTTTTTCCTCAATTCGCTTGTATTTTACCCCAATTTTGCCACAAAGTCAAGTCTCAAGGTTATATATATTAAATGATTCTACGTACTGTCTTAATAGTTGTGTACTTTGCATTTCCTACAGTTACTTTGCCTGCAGAGCTTGATGCATGAACGATCCGTCCGTTTCCTATATATATAGCGACGTGACTGCCGTAGCAGATGAGGTCTCCCGGCTTGGCATTTGCGTATGATACTTTTGTGCCGCAGTTTTCCTGGCTGTATGAATAATGAGGTAAAGTCTTTCCAAAGTGTGCAAATACCTTCATGGTGAACCCGGAGCAGTCAACGCCGCCTGTCAGGCTTGTTCCTCCCCATACATACGGAACTCCCTTGAATTTCAGCGCATAAGCTGCCACATCTTCTCCTGTGACACCGCTTGCAGAATATAGAGACGATACTATGGTGACATATTTAGCACTTATATACCCTGCCTTCCCGTTATATGTCACTCTGTACCAGAGCGTTCCGTTTTTCTTCGCATACCCTTTAAGAGTCATCCTGCTTCCATATGAATAACTTCCTATCTTTGAAGAAGATATCTGAGGTGAGCTTCTCACGTTCAGAGCCGATGCAGTCACCTTACCGTATTTCACAGGAGTATATCTGACATAGCTGCATACGGATGAAACTTTCAGATAGCTTCCGCACACATATCCTGTCTTTCCGCTGTATATCACCTTGTACCATGTTGTTCCGGCTTCAGATGTCACTTCCTCTCTCAGCGTTATAACTGTGCCGTCGGAAAGTGTTCCAAGCCTGCTGTATGATGTTCCGGCACCGCTTCTCACATTCAGCCCTGAAGAGCTGTCTACTGTTCCTGTCATGTAATCTGGATACAGATCCTCTGCCGCATAGGCTGCGCTGCTCATTACTGTAATGGCAGCAGTAAACAGCAGTACCAGCACCACCTTTTTCATATGTAAATCCCCCTTTGTCTTATTTTATCCTCATTTTACCTAACTTTTGCCGCAATTTCAACCCTATTTAGCCACAATTCACTTAATCTTCATTTTTCCCATAACAAAATAAGGACCTGCTGCCAGGTCCTTACCGCGTAATTTTCCATATATTCAGTTTACATCAGCCGCCTTATACATTTGATGCTTCTGTAAGTGGCATCTCCTGTAACAACCTTGCCATAAGAACTTGATGCATGAACAATCTGACCGTTACCAATATATATTCCAACATGTCCTCCATAGAATACAAGATCCCCGGGCTTTGCATTGGAATATGATACAGCTGTACCGTATTTTTCCTGATCACCGTCATAATGAGGAAGACTTATTCCAAAATGAGCATATACTGCCATGGTAAATCCTGAACAGTCAACCCCGGACGAAAGACTTGATCCTCCATATACGTAAGGCACGCCCAGGAAAGAAAGAGCATACTCGGCTGCAGCTCTTCCTCCGCCGCCTGCCGACGAACTGTCATCCTCCCTGTATTTTTTGTATGTCGCATAGTCAATCGCTCTGACATATTCTGCACATATGTATGCACTGCCCCCGTTATATGATATTCTGTACCATTTCACTCCTGACTTTACCGTCTGCCCCTTTATCGCCATCACATATCCTTTTGATGCGCCTCCGATAATGGCCGAGGCAGTTGATGCCCCTTTTCGTATATTTACTCCTGTTGTCGTCATACCGTAGGAAGGCACAGAAGATGCGGAATTCTTCCTGTATGTATCATAGGAAATTTTCCTGACATATTTTGCACATATATATGCCGTGCTGCCTTTGTATGTTATTCTATACCATTTTACTCCGGATTTTGTCACCTGTCCGTCTATGACCATGGCATATCCGGCAGAAACTGTTCCAAGCAGCTTTCCGGATGTGGAAGCGCTCTTCCTGATATTAACAGCCACTTTTGTCATCCCGTATGACACCTGAACTTCCTGGGACGCTTTGCCGCTGTATTCACTCTCCGAAATCTTTTTGATATATTCAGCTGCCACATATCCTGTCTTTCCTTTATATGTCATGACATACCACTTGATTCCGTTTTTCCTCACATACCCCTTAAGCTTCATCTTGTGGCCTTTTTCAAATGTGGTTCTGACGGATGAAGAAGTTGAAGGGGAAGACCTGACGTTCAGTGACTCAGTAGTCTTTCCGTACTTCTTCGGTGTAAGAAGCGTATATGAGCATTTTGCATTTCCTACATATTTTGCACATATATATGCTCTCTTTGAATCATACGTGATTATATACCACCGGATTCCGTTTTTCTTTGTTTCACCCTTGAGCGTCACCAGCTGTCCCTCTGTCAGTGTCCCGCAAAGTCCGCCCGAAACCGAGGCGGATGCTCTTACATTAAGAACAGAACATCTGACAACACCTGTTTTCCATACAGAATACGATGCAGCCTCTGCAGTCGAAGCGTATGAGCAGCTCAATACAAGAACAAGAGCAAAAGCAAACATTACGGCAATTCTTTTCTTCACAGCCTGGTCCTCCTTCCTATGCTCTCGGATGAGCGCTGTCATAAACTTCTTTTATCTTTACCTTTCTTACCGAAAGATAAACTTCTGTAGCTGAAATATCTTCATGACCCATCAGTTCCTGAAGAGATTTAATATCAGCCCCATGGTTTATCATATGCACTGCAAATGAGTCCCTTATAATATGGGGTGTGATGCTTTTTTCTATGCCGGCCTTCACTCCGTATTCCTTGAGGATTTTCCACAGACCCTGCCTCGTAAGACCGGTGCCTGTGTAATTTAGAAACAGCGTTCCATCATCCTCTCTGCCTTTGAGCATTTCATTTCTTGCATTATCAATATAATCAGTTACCGCCGCTCTTGCCGGCCTTCCGATAGGCACAATGCGAGCCTTGCCGAAGCTGCCGTCAAATGACATAAAACCCATTTTCAGATTGACATCGCCAACCTTCGCATTTATTACTTCATTCACCATCATTCCCGTTGCATACATAAGTTCAAGAATCGCTCTGTCACGTCTGCCCGCCAGGGAATCATCTGGGGACTCTATGAGCCTCACCGCCTCTTCCTCCGAAAGATATTCTATCTCTCTTGAACTGCCCTTTGGAACAGTAATGTTCTTGGCAGGATTTGGACCTTTAGTATATCCTCTTTCCTTCATATATCCGTAGAAATTCCTCAGTGATGCAGTCTTTCTGTTTATCGTCGCAGCTGATTTGCCAAGACCCTTCAGTTCCAGCAGATAACCCACAACATCTGTATTTGTAACAGAAGAAAGGTCACTGTTTCCTCTCTCCGTAATATATTTCAGAAAATCATTAATATCAGTCCTGTATGCCGACAGAGTATTTTCGGATTTCTTTTCTTCCTTTTCAAGAAATGTAAGATAATTGTCCACGTACATAATATCACCTAAATACCGAGTTTATCCTTTGCCATAAGTATACCGACAATTGTCTTTGAATCCTCAATTCTTCCATCCATACACATTTCATAGGCCTCTTCAAAAGGTATCTCATAAATATCAAGATCCTCATCTGCATCAAAATCAGTTTCGCCTGCATGAAGTCCCGTGCAGAGATATATCGTGATTTTTTCTCCGCTGTATCCGCATGCGCTGTAAAATGAAGTGAGACAATCTATCCTGTCAGCTGTGTATCCCGTTTCTTCCCTGAGCTCACGCACTGCCGCATCAAAGGGAACCTCATCCTCACTGTCCAGCTTTCCTGCAGGAATCTCAAGAAGATTTTTTCTGCATGCGATTCTGTACTGCTCTACAAGAACCACCTTGTTGTCCGCTGTTACTGCAACAAGTCCTACAGCTCCGTGATGCTGCACTATCTCCCTGTACGATGTGCCGTTTCTGACAGTAACTTTTTCCCTTCTCAGTGAAAGAATTTTGCCTTCATAAATAGTTTCAGAAGACAGTGTTTTTTCTTCAAAAGCCAAATCATTTACCTCTTTCCGTTATAGTTAACTCAATTATACACCCATTTTGCCCAAATTGTGAAGATTTTGTATACAGCCTGTATTTTTTTACTTGAAGTTTATTTATTTCTTTTGTATAATCAAATTGTGGTTATCCCCCTGATAACCTCATTAATCTCTAATCCCAATACCCCTTTTGAGCCAAAGCAGATTGCCCCCCAGCAATCTGCTTTGATTTTAGCGATATGATAACATTAGAAAACACCAGTAAATATTCCGCAAAAAAGTCGGAATCATTTGGCAGATATTTCGGAAATCTTTCTGCTGCATTCCTGGATATAGAAACAACAGGGCTTTCACCGGAAAGATGCAAGATAATACTCACAGGATTTGCTGTTCCGGAAGATGACTGCATATCCACATATCAGTTTCTTGCAGAAGATCCGTCAGAAGAGCCCCTTGTCCTCAAGCGGTCTCTCGATTTCATGAGAGAGCTTGATATTGCGGTTACATATAACGGAAAGTCATTTGACATACCGTTTATAGAAAAACGCTGCCGTAAAAACAGAATACATATGGGCGATGTACTGCCATACAATCTGGACATATATCAGGTTCTCCGTCACTTCTCTCCTCTATATGGTTTTCTTCCGAATCTCCGGCAGAAGACTGTGGAGAACTTCCTGGGGCTGTGGTCATCAAGGCTTGATGAAATTTCCGGTTCAGAAAGCGTGGATCTGTATTATCACTATGCGTCTACAGGAGATGAGAAGATACGCGATATTATCCTTCTTCACAACCGCGATGATGTCGAGCAGCTTGCTAAACTGACTCAGATACTTGAAAGATGCGATCTTCCCAGATATCTTTACACTGCCGGTTTTCCATGCCGCGGCAACATTGTAAAAGCAAGACTTGACAGGGGATTTCTCAAAATTACGGGCATGCAGAAAAGCCATCCTGTTAACCTATCGTATTTTGACGATTTTAATACCGGAATCCGAGCCGAATACGATGAATATGAGAGAACCCTGATGATTCTTATACCCGTTATTAATGAGCCAAATCTTACGGTATGCGATCTTTCAGGTCTCCCTTCTGAAGAAGAGTACCTGCTTCTTCGAAACGGAGATGAACTCCTTTACGATAATATAATAAAGTGTACCGAAATAATTACAGGATATGTACAGGGAGCGTAATGCTCCCTGCTTTGCTGTGCGCATGATCTGCATCATTTATTTGTTACTTTTACTTTAGATCCTATTCCGCCGTAGATTTTGAACCCGTGGGATACACTTCCTGTAAGGTAGATTATATATTTTCCTCTTGTTTTGTATGAATATACGCCTCTTGGTACAGGATAAATATATGCCGAACCCCTCTTCTTTGCGGTTACAGTTCCGCTGCTGCTTACATCTGCCACTTTTTCTTTTGATGATACCCATTTGAGACTTGCCGGATTGAGTTTCTCCGCATCCACATATTTCAGAACTTTTTCTATGGATGACATCTTCTCTCTTCCCTTGTAGTTGAAGGTATATTTTTCAACTGCTGCAATCTGTCCCTTTATACCGGGCTTAAGTATGAGGTCGTTTGCGGCTCTGTATACCTGCACAGTTATAATCGGGTTGATTTTTGCCATTGCTCCTGCAGGAGCAGCGAATATACAAAATGCAAGAAATATGACAGCTGCCCCTTTCGCTTTTCTCTTATTCATTTTTTCTCCTTTCCCTTTGTCCCTGATGCGCACAGCTGAAAAGACAGAAAAAAGACCCCCGGTGGGAGGTCTTGATATATCTTTTCATGATACTATTTTAGCATGGTAATTTTTACCAGTCAATCCTGCTTTTCAAATCCGAACCTGTAATCAAGCCCGTACATGTCTCTGACCGCAATGAGTTCCTTCTCAACCGATTCGCTTACAGGAACTCCTCTGTCTTTTCTTTCGAGCCATGCGAGATGCTCTTTTTCGCCTGCCGTATATATTCTCTCAGCTCCCGGCGCAACTGTCGATCCTCTGAGCTCCCTCAGAATGTCACCTGCAATCTTCTTGAATTCATCCCTGCCCATAAACGCATCCGGGTCCGCAACGATGAAGAAATGGCCAAGGCTGTAAGGTTTCTTCTTTCCTTTTTCGTCAATTCCTGTCAGAGCCTTCATGTAGTTTCCTCCGGCAAGGGCCGCAGAAAGAATCTCAACAATTGTTGCATATCCGTATCCTTTGTATCCGGCAAGATCTTCTCCTATTCCGCCAAGAGGTGCAAGTGCCGCTCTTCCCTCAACAAGCGCCTTAAGGATATCTTCGCTGTCTGTCATCGGTTTCCCGTCTCTTCCTATCACCATACCGGCAGGTGTCTCTTTGCCGGCTCTCGCATAATATTCTATCTTACCCCTCTGCGAGATGGATGTTGCACAGTCAAGAACAAACGGAAAATCTTCATCTGTCGGAAGAGCAACTGTAAGAGGATTGGTTCCGAGCATATTGTCAACACCGAAAGTAGGTGCAATTGAAGGTCTGGCATTGGTTCCTGTGATGCCTATCATATCCTCTTTCGAAGCCATCATAGCCCAGTAACCTGCTATTCCGTAGTGGCTTGAATTTCTTATTGCTCCCATGGCCATTCCGTATTTTTTGGCCTTGTCTATAAGCATCTTCATGACCTTGTATGAAGCAACCATCCCCATTCCGTCGTGGGCATCAGCTACCACTGTTGTCGGGGTATCCTTTAATATTTCCAGTTCTGTTACAGGATTAAGTATTCCATCGTTGATTCTGTCTATATATATCGGTTTGAATCTGTTGCAGCCGTGGCTTTCTATTCCTCTTCTGTCACTTTCCATAAGCACATCTGTACATATGAGTGCATCCTCTCTTGGCACCCCTGCCGCAGTAAAAGCATCTGTCATAAACGATGAAATGGTCTCCCAGTCTATAATGTATCTGTTATCCATTGTATATATTTCTCCTTTCGCGCATCCTGACTAAACTCATATTACCTCAAAATGTGCACAAAAGCAACAGACCGGGCTTTGCCCGGTCCAATGCTATGAGAATCAATTTTTCTATTTTTCTTCTGTTTCTGCTGTTACGATTCCGTCATCGAGAGAATTCCAGCCGTGAAGACTGCATACATATTCATCTCTAACCCTATTTCTTACAGATTCAAGTTCTGCAATCTTCGGATCTTCGTTCTTGTGTCCAAGGAACATCATTACAGCTCCAATTACTGCAAATACAAGTCCGATCCATAAGCAAAGGCTGATCATAAGTTCAAAGTTTGAGAACAGTCCTGTTTCAAACTCTTCTATATAGTATTCTACACCGTATTCTCCTTCATACATGTTCATAAACCATGAGCCAATCATTGACATAAGGCCTATGCATAATGAGAATAAACCGATAGCCTTAGTATCTCCAAGTCCAAGCTTAGTTCTAGGATTAAGCGGATGTCCTTCCGGATCATTAACTGCCATTCCCTTGCCGAATCCCTTGCAAAGTATGTATAATACAAGGCTGATTACAACCATTAAGAATACTGCAATGAAGTAAGGAGCTCCGTTAAGATAGCAGCAAAGGTATGCAATAAGGAATGTCGGGATAACCATAATCCAAAGACCTACTTTTCCGCCCGGCATCACATAAAGACCTCTTTCTTTTCTCCACTCTACCGGATAAACTTTTCTGAGTTTGTATATTGCAACTGCCATCATCATGTAAAGGAACATCTGAAGAGGTGTAGTTGCAAGTACAAGTGTCTTGAAGTCGAAAAGACAGCAGATTACACTTACTATACCCATAACTATAATTGATACGCTTGGCACGCCTCTCTTGTTGACTTTGCATAATGCTCTAGGGAACAGATGCTCATCTGCAAGTACGAAGAATGTTCTTGAACCTGAGATGATATATGCATTGAATATCGAAAGGTTTGAAATAATTGCAATTATAACGAAGGCAAGTCCTGCCCATGGTCCGATGCCCTGAGTGAGTACATCCATGTATCCCACAAGACCTTCACCTGTTTCTGTTGACCAGCTTTCCCAGCTTCCAAGTGCAACTATACCTGCAAGCGTAGGAAGAAGGTAGCTTAATCCGATAACAGGCTGTGCTGCAATAAGTCCCTTTGGAATAATCTGAGGATTCTTAACCTCCTGCGACAGATTTGCGACGCATTCATATCCGCAGAACATCCATAATGCGATAGCTACAGAGTCACCTACTGAATGACCGAAGCCGCTGTCTTCATTGAAGAACGGAACCATAGGATTGTATTCCCAGTGGATAAGACCTACAACTGTAACTGCTGCAAAACCTGCTATTACGCATATTGTGAATATTGTATCAAGAAGCGATACTTCTTCTATGCCTCTGAGATTGATTACTGTAAATATAAGTACGAGTACTACTTTAAGAATGAATGCTGTAATAGGGTTCATATCCACAAACTTCTGAAGATACTGAACTGCAAGTGTTACATATTCCGCCTGTGAAAGCCATGTTGTAAGACCGCTCCAGAATCCTGCCTGCCATCCCCAGAATTCACCCATGGTTTCTTTAACCCATGTGTATATACCGCCTTCTGACGGCATCAGTGATCCCAGTTCTGCAATCTGAAGACAAAGAGGCATTGCCCAGATTATAGGAAACAGTACCAGAAGGACAAGTGTAAGACCGGGACCGCTTGCCGGTATCATTTCTTCGATACCGAATGCGCCTGCAGCCACAAGACAGAAGACAAGCATTACTATGTCTCTGACCTTCATGTCATGCTTGGCGAGCTGATCCATGTTACTGCCTGTTGTAACAGGTTTGTTGTGTTCGCTCATTTTATTTCTCCTTTTAGTTTAGTAAATAGATTTTAAATAGATTATATATACAAATTTATTTGTATCTTATTAAACTGTAGGCACAAAAGAATCCCTCAGTCTTGCTCTGTCCGCTTTAAGATCGTATTCCCTTTCTCTGCTGACAGGTACTTCTCTCAGAATTCCTCTGCATACAAAAACTCTTGTGTTTTCTCTTTTTGCGTCCTTGCCTATCACGCGTCTCTTTTCGTTTATGATTTCCATAAATATCTTTTCCTTTTTAGTGCTGTTTTGTTCTTTGTTGTTTGTTTCATAACCCGAGTTATTTTCAGTTTATGGTCAAATAAGCGCGAAAACAATAGCACTTAGGGGTTATTTTGCCGTACTGAAACAGAAAAACAGGCTGTAACACCTGGTACCAGTTAAAAAAACGACCTTATGGCCGTTTTTTTGGATTTCTGATTTTGAATATCAGTTCATGCCTGTTTTTTGCTTCTGTCTTTTTGAGAATGCTGTTTATATGTCTTTTTACTGTATTCTCTGAAATGAACAGTTCTTCCGCTATATCCTGATTGGACTTGCCTTCAAATACAAGTGAAAGGACTTCCTCTTCTCTGTTTGAAAGGGAATAATGTTCTACTGCATAATTAACTGCATCTTCTTTTGTCAGTTCGGTCTCTGTAATCTTAAGCGGATCCTGTTTCATGAAATAGATGCAGAAAATAAGCGAAAGAATCACATAAATCAGCAGTACAGGATCTGCACCATAGTGTTCTGAAAGCGATTCGGATGAATTGTACCATACTGTGAAATCCCAGTACTGAATCCATGCCATATATGCAAGGAAAGTTACTGCAAAAATGATATCTACCGTATTCTTAAAACCCTTCTCCTGTCTTAGAATACGGACAAGACAGCTGATGCCCATGCCTATGAATACAATTCCATACACTATGCTTGACCCTTCAATGAATCCCCTGGCAAACGAAGAACCAAGCTGTATGCTTCCATCATCATAGCTTCCGAACACTGCTGATATTCCTTCAGCAAACAGTGTATATGCAACTGTAAACACCATAAGGAAGATATATGCACCGCGTTTTTTTATTCCCGCCATTAAGAACAGCAGATACTGCCATGTGGTTATTGTGAGTATCGACATTATATCAGAAACCGTAATCAGCGCAAATATAACCTTTTGGCTTGTATCGTTGCAAAGGAAATAGTATGCGACAAAATCGCTGACCACGTACACAAACATCGTAATAAAGAAAAGTTCAAGACCTCTCTGCCCCGCATCCTTCACCTTTATATTCATAATACAGCTTAATGTCATGGCAACAGTTCCAACTATTATTATCCCTATATATATGAAATTGTTAACATCACTGGAAAGCATTGCAGTACCTCAATTCAAAACACACCAATAAACTTCTCAATGAGCTCGCACGGCTTAAACGAAAGCTTTGCCTTGCGCAGATTTTCAATATCCATATCCTCTTCCCTGTTGATATATCTGATGTTCTCGGGAAGACCGGTACAGAACTGGTGAAAAACCATAGGATAAAGCCCGCGTATATTTCTATCGGCCTTCTCAATATGCTCCACAACCATATCATCACCCAGAAAACCTCCGGCAGCCATTGCTCTTATACGCCCATCTATCCTTATTATAACTCCTGTCATGCCGATTCTCTCAAAATTTTCAAAAACATCTCTCAGAGAATCCATTTCCAAACGAAGAAGCATCATATCGTGCTCGTCGAGTTCTTTACTTCTGACAAACACTTCTATGAACTCCATAAGTTCCCCTGTCATATCAGATGTAATCGGCTCCACTTCAT
The DNA here is from genome assembly GCA_016293805.1 of Bacillota bacterium. GTDB lineage: Bacteria > Bacillota > Clostridia > Peptostreptococcales > Anaerovoracaceae > UMGS973. Next base: position 15,428 of record JAEDDI010000002.1, read on the forward strand.
ATTCGTAGTTTTTCTTAAATGAATTTATATAGTTTTTCTTGGCATGAAATTTCTTGCCCCTAAGCGCAGTAATCTCATCCCTGTCATAAATATAGTCATAATTTGGACGGTCGTCAATCCACTTAATTTCCGGCACCGCAGCCTCAATATGTCTCTTCGCATCCTGCGATACCAGTCTGATACTGAAGACCTCGCCTTTTTCTTCGAATTTTTTCTTTGCGGCAAAGATACATTTTCTAAGAGATTCTCTCTCATATTTTCCATCCTTTGAAAGCGGCGGAAACATAAAATGAAGATTGTCTTCAATCTCCAGATATGACAGTCCGCTTATACAAAGATAGCCTTCGATTATCTCATATGAAAAATCGTTTCCCTCTCTCCACATATACAGTGATGAAAATGACAGTCCCGATGTTCTGCATCCTGCCCCGTCAATATATTCTGCAAGTTCATCTCTGTTCTCAAAATCTATTCTGTTATCAAATATAAACATATATGTTTTCTGTCTGTTCCTTCCGTCTTATGGAGACCACCCTATTTATCATTGAGTCCCCATTCCTTTATTGTCTCTATCATTTCGTAATCCGTCATATCATATCTTAACGGGGTGATGGTTGCAAATCTTCTCTCCATCGCCCTGACATCATAGTCTACAGTAAGCTCGTCGTATTCAACAGGAGTGCTTCCGTATGTGTATTCCAGATCTATAAGGTCGTGTGCACCTTCGATTCCGTTCTCGTGGTTAAACCACGGCAAATACTCTCTTGGCCCAAGTTTTGTATATTTGACTCCCTCAATATTGTAATCCGGAAGATTCGGCACATTAACATTGAGTATATGCCCTTCAGGAATCTTGTCCCACGCATTCCTGGCACAGTTTACTGCGATTCTGCAGGCATAGCCGAAGTGTTCAGCCTCATGACTGTTGACAGACACTGCAACAGAAGGTTTGCCAAGTATACTTCCTTCGATTGCAGCAGCGACCGTACCTGAATAAAGAGTATCTGTACCCAGATTGCCGCCCATATTAATGCCCGAGAACACCATGTCGATTTCTATTCCAAGATCTTTAAGCACTTTAATCCCAAGACGTACGCAGTCCGCGGGTGTCCCTGTTGATGTCATAGCAATCTTGGCATTCTCAATCTCGGCAGATTTTACCCTGATAAGTTCTCTCATAGTAATGCTGTGGCTTGCTGCACTTCTCTGTCCGTTCGGCGCACATACATATACATCCGCAACCTTGCTTAATGCATTAACAAGCGCAGCAAGACCTGCCGCCTTAATGCCGTCATCATTTGAAACTAAAACATTCATGATTTCCGCCTCTCCTCTTTCTTCTCCTCAATATCCTCTATGATTTCCTCTACAATCGCAGGCATAACATGATTTCTGTCTGTGATTATAATATAGATATAGGCAAGCGCAATAAGGCACAGCCCGATGCTCTCAACATAAAGCTGACGTGAAAGCAGGACTGCAGCCGTCCCCATAATAGCGCATATACCGTACATGCAAAGCACCGCTCTTCGCTGACCCATTCCGCTCTTTCCGAAACTGTGGTGAATATGCTCCTTATCCGCCTCCATAATCGGTTTTCTTCTCACAATTCTCCTGATGATGGCATATCCTGTATCAAATACAGGAAGTCCAAGCACAAGCAGAGGAACAATGAGCGCTACAACTGTTGCACTCTTTACAAGTCCGACTATGGAAAATGACGCTATCATAAACCCCAGATACTGCGATCCGCAGTCTCCCATAAACGTCTTCGCAGGATGAAAATTCCACGGCAGAAAACCAAGGGCTGCACCTGCAACAGCAAGCATAGGCAGACACTGATAATATGAGCCGTGAATATATGCAACATAAGCTATGCAGCAGGAAGCTATTGCGACAACTCCTGCAGCCAGCCCGTCCATTCCGTCTATAAGATTGATTGTATTGGTTATTCCCACCAGCCATACCACTGTAAGCACGAAAGACAGCGCATCTGAAAAGAACACCTTGTCTGTCAGAAACAGATGAATAAAACTAATCTTTGTACCTGTCAGGTACACCACAGATGCACCTGCAATCTGCCCGATCAGTTTTACGGCCGGTCTGAGGTTACGTATGTCATCTATAAGGCCCAGCAGAAATATTACCGTCCCTCCTGCAAGTATTCCCTTGATATAGCTGGCATGAGGCAGAAATACGAACACGGCAGCTGTAACTCCAATGAAAACAGCAATTCCGCCGACTCTTGGTATTGGCTTAGTGTGCATTCTCCTGTTATCCTTGGGTATGTCCAATCCACCTATCTTAGGTGCAATCCTGATACTCAGCGGAGTAAGAAGAATGGTTGCAATAAATGCCCCCAGAAACAGTTCCCAGAATTTCATGTTAAATCTCCTTTATTCGCCTCCTGAGCTCTTTCGCATCTGTAATCTGATTGATTTCCCTGCGAACGGAAGCGGCCCCTGGTATACCTTTGATATACCATCCAATGTGCTTTCTCATTTCACGAACTCCCGCATATTCACCTTTGAGTTTCAGCAGGTCATCAAAATGCCTCAGCAGCACATCCTGTTTTTCTTCTTTTGAAGGCGGTCCTGTTATTTCCCGATTCATATAAAGGGCGTTGCATTCTCTGAATATCCACGGATTGCCGAGAGCGCCCCTTGCTATCATCACAAAATCACATCCCGTCTCATTGAGCATTGCAATCGCATCTGCAGCAGAAAACACATCCCCGTTTCCTATTACGGGAATCGATACAGAGTTCTTTACCCGTCGTATAATCTCCCAGTCCGCACTTCCCTCATAATACTGCTCGCGTGTCCTTCCGTGAACTGCAACAGCTGATGCTCCTGCCTGCTCAAGAATACGAGCCATTTCAACAGCATTTATACACGTATCATCGAATCCCGCTCTGATTTTTGCAGTAACAGGAATGCCTGTGTCCCGGACAAGTCTGCTGACAATCTCCCCTGCAAGTTCGGGCGTTCTGAGAAGTGCAGAACCTTCTCCATTCTTTACGACCTTCGGAACCGGACAGCCCATGTTAATATCTATAAGCGATGCATCCTTAAGATACTCCGAAGCTGCCCTTGAGAATATCTCAGGTTCACTTCCAAACAGCTGAACAGCAACAATGCCTTCGTCCTCATATGTATGAAGAAGCCTTTTCGTGTTCCTGTCGCCATATGTAAGTCCTTTTGCGCTTATCATCTCCGTATACGTAAGAGCAGCACCCATTCTGCGGCAGATTCTGCGAAACGGAGAATCTGTTATCCCTGCAAGGGGCGCCAGAAGAAACGGTGAATCAAGCTTGAGCCCCGCTATTTCACATTTGTGCATTTCTTTCTTTTTTCTTTCTTGTTCTTTTCGTATATTATCTCAAGACCTTCGAGTGTGAGCATCTTGTCGACATAGTCAATACATGCTGCTCCCTTGTCTATCAGTGTAGCAAGACCGCCTGTTGCGACAACTATAGGGTCTCTGCTGCACTCTACAGTCTCTTTAAGTTCTTTCTTCATCTTGTTCACTACAAACTCTACCATTCCCATATGTCCGTACACAAGTCCGGACTGCATTGACTGAATGGTGTTTCTGCATATTGTATGTCCCGGCTCTTCCAGTTCAACCTTAGGCAGTTTCGATGTCTTTTCGAAAAGAGCCTCAGATGAAATCTTAAGTCCGGGTGCTATTGTTCCTCCAAGGTATTCAGCCTTTTCGGATACAGCACAGAAAGTTGTAGCTGTACCAAAATCAATTATAATCAGCGGGCCTCCGTATTTTGCATATGCCGCAACAGCGTTTACAATTCTGTCTGCCCCGACCTGCTTGGGATTATCGTATTTGATTATCAGACCGGTCTTAACCCCCGCCTCGATTACTATAGCCCGTCTGTTGAAATACTTTGTTGATAAATGCTGGAGTGTGAACAGCATCGAAGGTACTACTGTCGATATTATTACATCCTCGATATCCGACACAGCAAGACCTTCGTAAATAAACAGCTGATTGATTATCATGCCGTATTCATCGGCACTCTTGGATGTATCGGTCTCAAGTCTCCAGTTGGTAAGGAGCTTGCCTTCATCAAACACACCAAGAACAATATTACTGTTTCCAACGTCAAATGCCAGTAGCATGGTTAGTCTCCTTTTGCTCTGATTGAATTTGCATATAGCCTTCTGTATTATACAGTACTTTATAATTCATGTCAAAAAAATCAGGAAGGAACCTTCCGGCCCTTCCTGTAAACTGTGCTGTATTTTAAATTATTCGTAATCAGGGAATACTGATTCTGCAGCGATGTCAGTAAGTTTTTCAGTCCATGTAACGCCTTCCTTGATTTCGATATCATATGTGATACCAAGGTCTTCAGCGTACTTAAGGTACTGAGTAACCTGTTCGTCGTTCATTTCGTCTGATGAAATCAGTCCCTTCTGTGTAATAAGGTCGTTTACGAAAAGCTTAGTGAACATGAATGCGCCCTGTCCTGTAAGGTACATTTCACCAGTCATCTTTGCAAGTTCATATGATTCAACAAGTCCAGGTGCTGTAACGTGAAGATCAACCATTACATCCTTTCCGTCCTTCTTACCGTATGCTTCTACTACAAATGCGCCGCCGTCTGATACAAGACCTTCGTCAATGATTTCCTTGATTACTTCAGGATCCTTTGGAGCTGCAGGAGTATGAGCACGGATTACTTCGTGAGGAATAAATGTATGTCCGTTTACTGTTTCTTCTTCGTATGAAAGAAGTCCTGCTCTTGCAAGAGGTTCTGCAAATTCGATACCAACTCCGCCGTACTTGAAGTAAGCGTTCTTACATCCCTTGAAGTACTTGTCAGCATGGAATCCTACATATGTAGGCTCATCGTGTGAGTGCTCTACCATTCTAACAGGTTCGCCGTTTGTTTCAGGCCATGCTCTGTAGATAGGGTTTGAGAATGCAGGTGTTCTAAGGTGCTTTCCATCTTCAAATGCAAGTGCGTCTTCTGACATGTCAGCAAGTGCAACATCTGGTGACCACCAGAAAGGAATGAATCTCTTAGCTTCAACGCCTTCGTATACCATCATGTTGATAGTATCGCATTCGTCAAGTTCCTGAACAGCTCTTCTTGCCATTACGCACATAACTCCTGGAGCTGAACCTGTACCGATAAGTGCAGTTGCATTCTTCGCTGCAAATTCCTTACCGATAACCTTGTACATATAGTTAACTCCTGCAATCCAGCTGTGGTATTCATCAACGTCATCAACAAGTCCTTCGCATGCTGAAAGATCCTGATAGCAGATTCCAAGTTCCATAGCTGCCTTTAATACGTTTGTAAGAAGTTCAAGAGGCATAACACCTACGATAAGTTCACAGCCTTCTGCTGCCTTCTTGATTTCTTCTACCTTAGTGGCATCAACCTGCTTAGGTGTACCCTTAGTCATAAGTCTGCATACTGCTTCAGCTGCATCCATACTGTAATCGGCACATATTACTTCTTCAATGTTAGGTTCCTGGTCGAGTTTTCTGCAGATTGTAGAACCCTGTGCTCCGCATCCGCATACCATTACTTTCTTCATAAACTTCCTCCTAAAAATGATATATTATCAAAATGTTGAACGGTCTCTGTCCGGGTCAATCCCCGGTTACAGCTGAAGTTTATCCCAAAGAAAACCGGTTTGCCATAGCACTAAGGGTCCAATTTGCATCTGAACACTTACTGATACCTGGTATCAGAAAACAAAAAAGCCCCGAATTCGGGGCTTTAGGGACTGTGTCTAGATTATTGTAGCAAGTACATCATCAGTATTTACTGCCGCACCTGCTGATACCGGAATTGTATCTATAGTTCCCGCATTTGGAGCTACGATTTCATTTTCCATCTTCATTGCCTCTAATATCATGATTACATCTCCGGCGTTAACTGCCTGTCCCGGTGCAACCTTCACTTCAAGCACAGTACCAGGCATCGGTGCTGTAACCTTTGCAGCTCCTGCTGCAGGTGCAGGTGCTGCCGCTGGTGCAGGCTTTGCTGCAGGTGCAGGCGCTGCCGCAGGTGCAGGTGCTGCCGCTGGTGCAGGTGCCGCTGCAGGTGCTCCGCCCACTTCTTCAACTTCTACTGCATATGTAGTACCGTTTACAGTGATGTTATATTTCTTCATTTTCTGTTCTCCTTCTATCTACATTCTTCTGCTTTCTATACATTCACCAAGTCCAGCACTGTTCCATGCGTTTGTCTGACCTGATACTCTTGTTATCTTTCTTACGATAATGTCCGATACGAATCTGTTTTCGGATGCGGCAATCGCTGCTGCTATCACAGCCACAAGTTCCGCATCATCTGTGGCATCAATCTGTTCCGCTTCTGCAGGCACTGCTGCAGGTGCAGGTGCATCTGCAGGCTTTTCCTTCTTTGCAGAACCGATTGTAACGCTCATTATCTTGATTACAGCCCACAGGATAATGAGGATTAAAAATGTAATTCCAAGCCCCATGCACATTGTCACTGTGGCTCCGGCAAGTCTTTCTCCCATTGTAAGGCTTCCAAATGCGCTCGGATTTGCAAACTGTTCCATTAATGACATATCCGGCACCTCCCTTAAAGTGGAATGTTACCGTGCTTCTTAGCAGGTAATGATAATCTCTTTGAGCTGAGCATTTCAAAAGCGCTGATTACTCTCTGCCTTGTTGATGCAGGCTCTATTATATCATCTACATAGCCTCTCTCTGCTGCTCTGTACGGATTATTGAATTTCTCTTCGTATTCTGCAATCTTTTCCTGTCTCTTGGATATAGGGTCGTCTGCGCCTGCAATATCCTTCTTGAATACGATATTTGCAGCACCCTCTGCGCCCATTACTGCAATCTGCGCTGTAGGCCATGCGAATACGATATCTGCTCCAAGTTCTCTGTTGCACATTCCGATATACGCGCCGCCATATGCCTTGCGAAGAACAAGTGTAACCTTTGGAACTGTAGCCTCGCAGTATGCATAAAGCATTTTTGCGCCATGTCTTATAATTCCGCCGAATTCCTGGCCTGTACCCGGAAGGAAACCGGGAACATCTTCGATTGTAAGAAGCGGAGTATTGAATGCGTCACATCTTCTGATAAATCTTGCAGCCTTGTCTGATGCGTTGATATCAAGACATCCGGCTCCAACCTTAGGCTGGTTTGCGATTACTCCTACTGTTCTTCCTGCAACTCTGATATAGCATGTGATTATATTCTTCGCATAATGAGGCATGATGTCAAAAATCTTCCCGTCATCTGCTATTCCTTCGATAACCTTGTACATATCGTATGCCTTGTTAGGATTGTCAGGAATTATTGTCTCAAAGTCAGGAATCACCCTGTTCACATCATCTGCCGAGAATACCTCAGGCACAAGTTCCATATTGTTTGATGGCAGGTATGAAAGAAGTTCTCTTACCTGCATAAGGGCATCTCTGTCGTCCTTTGCGAAAAGATGAGCATTTCCGCTGATCTTGTTGTGTGTCATAGCTCCGCCAAGTTCTTCAGCCGATACTTCTTCTCCTGTAACAGTCTTGATTACTGCAGGTCCTGTGATGAACATCTGCGATGTCTTGTCGACCATTATGATGAAGTCTGTGATTGCCGGAGAATATACAGCTCCGCCTGCGCAAGGTCCCATGATTACAGAAATCTGAGGGATAACGCCGGATGATATTGTGTTGTTGTAGAATATTTTGCCGAATCCCGAAAGAGCGTTTACACCTTCCTGAATTCTTGCTCCACCGGAGTCGTTAAGACCTACGATAGGACATCCCATCTTAAGTGCCATCTGCTGTACCTTAACGATTTTTTCCGCATGATATTCACCGAGCGAACCGCCTAATACTGTGAAATCCTGAGCATATGCGTATACAAGCTTTCCGTCAACTGTACCATAGCCTGTAACAACGCCGTCACCTGTCGCTTCAACATCTGCCATTCCGAAGTTTGTGCATCTGTGTGAAACAAAAACATCGAGCTCAACAAATGACTTCTCATCAAAAAGGACTTCAAGTCTCTCTCTTGCTGTCAGTTTGCCGCTGTCGTGCTGCTTGTCGATTTTCTTCTGCCCTCCGCCAAGAGCGATTTCCGCTTTTTTCTGACGAAGTTCTTCAAGCTTACTCATATATGTGTTCCTCCTTAGTGTATGGATTTGCTGTTGTCAGTTAATTAGTTTGTACAAAATAAATATATATCAAATGCAATAGCGATGCAATAATTATATCGCTGTATACATTATTCTTCCGGGCTGTCCGACGCCTTAAGTTTCTCGTTGATAAAGTAGTCGATATCGCCGTCCATAACGCCGTCAACATTGGAGACTTCCGCTCCTGTTCTGTGATCCTTCACCATTGTATACGGCTGAAAAACGTATGAGCGTATCTGGTTTCCCCATGTTATCTGCCCGAAATCGCCCTTAAGTTCCTTAAGATTCTCCTGGTGCTCCTTCTCTGCCAGTTCAATGAGTTTACCCTTAAGAATTTTCATAGCAGTTTCGCGGTTCTGAATCTGGCTTCTCTCGTTCTGGCATGTGACTACAATATTGGTCGGAATATGCGTTATTCTGACCGCGGAATCGGTGGTGTTTACATGCTGTCCGCCGGCACCGCTTGATCTGTATGTATCAACTTTAATATCTTCGTCTGCTATAACAATGTTGATATCATCTTCTATTTCCGGCATCACTTCCACAGAGGCAAAGGATGTCTGGCGTTTTCCCTGTGCATTGAACGGAGATATTCTTACAAGTCTGTGAACACCATTCTCGTTTTTCAGGTATCCGTACGCATTTTCACCTTTAACTGAAATTGTGGCCGATTTGATTCCTGCTTCGGTATCATCCTGAAGATCAATCATAGATGTTCTGTAGCCCCTCTTGTCGCACCATCTGAGATACATTCTCAGAAGCATAGATGCCCAGTCCATCGCATCAACGCCGCCCGTTCCGGCATGTATTGTTACAAACGCATCATTGCTGTCATATTTTCCCGACAGAAGCAGTTCAAGTCTGAGCGATTCAATATCCTCATCAAGCCGGCTGAACTTCTCAATCACTTCATCTGCCATCTCTTCATCCTCTTCAGATTCGGCAAGCTCAATCATAAGATGAATATCTTCAATTCCATCCCTGAGACTGTCATATCCAGCCAGTTTCTTCTCTATTGTTTTCTTCTCACGAAGAAGTTTCTGAGCCCGGTCCTGATCAGACCAGAATTCAGGCTGCTCCGCCAGAAAGTTCATTTCATCCAGTTTATTCAAAAGACCCTCTGGGTCAAAGAGAACCTCCCGCTTCTGCAAGCTTTGCTTCTATCCTTGGTAAATCCTGTTTTATCTGTTCTAGTTTAAGCATTTCCTTTTCTCCTTTACTCAGTTATAACTTAAATATTATATCATATTTTATCAGGCATTTCATCAAGTATGTATACAAATCTGCTATCATTCGAAAGATCTTCCCTGTATCTGTATCCGAATATATTAAATCCCTTAAGCTGCTCAGGGTCCTCGACTGAATGCTCAGCCATGTACCTGACCATACTCCCTCTTGCCATCTTGGCATATGTCGCCTTTGTCACAGGTTTCCCTTCATCATCTTCCTGTGCAAACACGCATGTAATGTATCTTGTTTTCGGCTCAAGGTATCTCTCCACGGTCATTGAATACTCTTTCGATGCAAGATTGATTATGCAGTCATCTTTAACATCCTCATAAATATCTCTTCCCCAGAATTCGTAGAGATTCGAAAACCCGCTGATTTCCATCTTAGCCTGCATTTCCAGTCTGTATGCTCTCACACCGTCAAGGGGTGCAAGCGATCCGTAAAATGCAGAAAGAATACGCAGATGATCCTGAACATACTGAAGCTGTTTTGTATCGAACACAGCAGGCCCCATGTATTTAAACGCAATCCCGTCATAGCAAAGTATCGCAGGAGTAAGATGACTGTACAGGTTCATTTCACTGATTCTGTCATAGTTTATCTGTGCAATCTGGTCGCTGCATTTCCATATTCTCTTAAGCTCATCCGGACTTTTCATCCTCATATTTTCGAGAACGGCTTTAGCCCTGTCCATATATACCGGAACTGTAACATTATCGAAAACATCTTCATTTTCCTTCATGTTCTTTGCCGGCGAGATTATTATTTTCAATTTTTTCTTTCTCCTTTAACTTGAATCCGGTTCACAATTTAGAATAATTTTAACAAATAAATTATATCAGAAACAGGAGGCGAATAAAATGGCAGCATACAAGGACAAGGAGAGAAATACATGGTTCTGTAAATTCACATACATTGACAGAATGGGTAACAGAAAACAGAAAAAGAAGAGGGGGTTCAAGCGAAAAAGAGACGCTCTCCAGTGGGAAAGAGAGTTTCTGACATCATCGGGTTTAGAATGTCCCGAGACATTCAGGGACCTGGTAAATTACTATATGGATGATATTTCAGTCAGATGCAGGGAGTCAACAATAGAGACTAAAAAATATGTAATAGACACAAAACTGATTCCATTTTTCGGAAACAGAAAGGTCGAGGAAATCACACCTGCAATGGTTCGCACATGGCAGGCTGCTATGATACGACTCAATTACAAACCGACTTATCTCAGATTTATGCATACCCAGCTCTCATCCATACTCAACTATGCTGTAATATACTACGGACTTAAAGACAATCCGTGTGTCAAAGCAGGTGCAATAGGAAAAGCAAAGCCGAGAGAAATGGATTTCTGGACAGAAGACGAATACCGGACATTTATCTCAGCGGTACCCGATGGCAGCAAATACAAATATATATTTGAGATTCTTTACTGGTCGGGAATACGTGAGGGCGAACTTCAGGCCCTTACGAAAGAGGACATAGATCTTGACAGAAAAACGATTTCAATAACAAAAACATATGTGAAAATAAGAAACGGTATTGAACTTATAAATCCTCCAAAGACTGAGGGCAGCAGAAGAAAAGTGTTCATTCCGGATTTTCTGTGTGCGGAGCTTCGTCCTTTTCTTGACAGCAGGCAGCCTGGCGAAAGGCTGTTTCAGGCACCCAGAACCAGCATCAGAAACGCACTCATACGGTACAGTGAAAAAGCAGGAACAAAAGCTATACGGGTACACGATCTCAGACATTCACATGCATCGCTTCTTATAAACATGGGGCTGTCTCCCAAAGTGATTGCCCAGAGACTTGGTCATGAAAACATCCAGACCACTCTTAATATCTATTCCCATCTTTACCCTTCCGCACAGGAAGAGGTTGCGGATATGCTTCAGAACCTGTACGAAGCTTCAAAATAGCATAAGAGGGCATCACTGTGATGCCCTTTTCAATACTTTAAAGATGCAGGTATACATTCTGAAAGGCCTGTCTGCGCAACCAGCGAAGAGCCTGCATATACTTTCACCTTCGCCCTGTAGTAATATCTCTTGCCTTTTGTCAGACTTTTAGTGTTTTTGTACACAGATGATAATGAGGACAGTTTTCTTGCTGCATATCCCGAATTTCTGTATGTGCTCCTGTAATATGAATACTTTACAGTGTATCCCAGTCCGACCAGCTCTGAAACATCGCATTTTACCGATGCCTTTATACCGCCTGCTATTCTTGATGCAGTCATTTTTACCTTCATTTTCTTTACAGCCGCTTTCGCCTCAACATCACGGTTTTTAACCGTAAACGTATCGTATCCTGCAATATCAAATACAAACAGGTTTCCCTCTGCTCTTCCGGTATACAGTTTTCCTTCACTGTCCTTCACGCATTTTCTCTTTTGGACAAGTTCAGACGGAATAACTATCCCTGCCTTTACCTGACCGTCCTCAATCCATGAAGGGTCTATTGCATTTCCGTCACTTCCTGTTACAGCAAGTTCATTATCCCCGCTGATGCGAAATTCTGCATTTCCAGCACCTGCAAGTGATACAAGCCTGCTCAGAGCCTTGACATCCATCGATATCATGCCGTTTGCCCCTTTAACCGTAAGAGGATATGCCGATATACTGTCAAGAAACTCAACCGGAAGAACAATATCAAGACTGTCCGCCAATATAACTGTCTCGCAGTCTTCTTCAAGACGTGACAGTATGTCCCCGGCAGTTTCTTTTGAAACTGTATATTTTCCGTCTTCAGTCTCATTTGCATATGCTGTAACAACCGTATCATATATTACAAATTCCTTAGTGATACATCCGCTGTACATGCCGCATCCCGTAACCACAGCTTTCCCTGTACCTATCTCGGTATTTCCGGTGTAATCCACTGTATAGTCAAGTGAAGGTCTCAGAGTTTTTCCGCCGCATGTCACTGTCACAGCCGGTTTCCTTGCACTTCCCGAATACGGGATTCTGTCATACTCAATCGTCACATCGCTGTCTTTGAGTACGGTGCAGTTTCCAAGAAGGACATTCACTGCATTCCTGAAATTAATTCTTCCGTAACCGTATGTGGTATTTCTTGATGATGTTGTATTGTCGCTTGTCTGTCTCAGGAGCAGTTTGAATCCCGAAATGTCAATATCGCTGTCAATCGATTTTGCCGCAGCTGCAAGTGATGCGACTTCAGGCGACGCAAACGATGTCCCCTCTTCATTTCTGATATATCCTTTCTTGTACAGCCCTGTCTGGGCCTCTCCCGGTGCAGTCACATAAATCCAGTTTCCCCTCTGCGAAAAAGATGATATATTCCCTTCATTGTCGGTCGATCCCACGGCTATTACATTTGTGAATGCTGCAGGATACATTTTTGTCGTATCTCCGTTGTTGCCGGCAGCTGCCACAATTATGCAGCCTTTTGATGCCGCATAGTCACATGCGTCCTTGAAGCTCTTCGAGTAAGATGTGGTTCCCATGCTCATGTTGATTACATCCGCACCTTTGTCAACTGCGTCGTAAACAGCCTCTATCACCGAATCTCCGTATGCGTTTCCTCTGCTGTCAAAAACCTTGAGCGGCAGAAGACAAACATCAGGAACAATTCCCGCAATTCCTTTTCCGTTATTCTGATCTGCCATTATTATGCCTGATACAAACGTGCCGTGACCGTCTCCGTCTGTGGTTTGAGACTGACCGGGCACATAACTCTTGCCTTTGAGTACATGGGTATAGTCAATATCCTCATGCCCTGCAGCAAGTCCGCTGTCTATAACTGCAACAGTAACTGACTTATCCCCGAAAACACCCTGCTCCCATGCATACGGCACATTCATGGCGCGAAGATTATCCTGATAAGTCCCGTAATACTTGTCATCGGGCACGGCGCTGTATGAAAGCATCGAAAGCAAGAACGACTCCTCAGCATACTCAACATCATCCTCCTGAAAAGCTTCGTAAATATCTTCTTTTGATTCTGCCGAATATGTACTGTTTCCAAGATATCTGATTCCTTCTCTGTCAGAAGGGACCGCACCTTCTTTTACTCTGAACAGATATCCGGAAGTCTCCTGCTCTTCTGCTGCATTACATATGTCAATGTCTGCTGCCTTTACAGCTGATTCTTCTTCACATACCGTTCCGAATGCGAAAATACCCGCTGTCAGAATCAGAATAAACGGCAGAATGTACTTAAACTTTCTCATTTTATCCCCTTATTGATTATTGCTTTTTTTGAATTATACCTCATTTTTCTCAAAAAATCCTGTTTTACGCGCAAAACCTTGCAGCCGGGCAGAGAGCCCGGCTGCAAGGAATATGAATATGCGATAAATGCTACTTGTTTCTTCTTTCATTAACAAGGTCAGTAACAACCTTTATCACCCTGTCTACTTCAGACATCAGATTGTATGGAGCAAACCCTATTCTTAGAAGGCCTCCCACAGGAACCAGATCAAGGACTTCACGTATAGTCCTTATAGCATAGTAGTCGCCGTCCCAGGTGTCTATTCCATATTCACCAAGACGTACAGCGATATCATTGGCATTGATTCCGTCGATTCGGAAAGATACTGTAGGAGTTCTCGGAGCGCCTTCTCCAGGGCCGTATATCTTAAGTCCCTCTATTTCGGAAAGACCAGCTCTCAGTGCATCTGCCAGGCTGTCCTCATAGTATTCAATAGCCCGTATGCCGGCAACAATCTCTTTCCGAAGACCTGTAAGACCTTTAACTTCATCTTCAATCTGGTCCATATGTCTTGCCCCTATATCCGCTATGAATCTTACAGCTTCTGCAGCGCCCGATACAAGTTCCATTGCAAGAGTTCCTGTCTCCAGTCTGTACGGCATATCTGCATTATCATACGCCTGAACCCTTGTTGTATTAATCTTTTCTCCTATCTCTTTTCTGCAGTAGGTAATACCCAGATGAGGTCCGAAATATTTATATGCGGAGCACTGCAGGATATCTGTATCAATATCTCTGACGTCTATAACCTTGTGAGGTGCATAATGTACCGCGTCGACAATAGTGATTGCGCCATACCTGTGCGCCTCTGCTATGAATTTCTTCACATCGGATACAGTTCCGCATGAGTTTGCCGCCCAGTTAATTGCAAAAATCTTTGTCCTGTCGGAAAGCTTTGATTTAAAGTCCTCAAAATCAAGCGTTATTGTCTCCTCGTTGATTTTAACCGACTTCACTACCATTCCCAGCTGTTCAAGAAGTCTCCAGGGAGACCTGTTTCCTTCGTGATCAATATCAGTTATGAGAATCTCATCCCCGGGCTTGAACATTCTTGCAAATGCAAATGCCAGCTTGAAATTATTCGACGAAGTATTTTCTCCAAAGGATACCTCATCAGGACTGCAGTTGAAAAACTGCGCAAACACTTCTCTGCATTCCTCTATGAGCGCATCGCTTGTCTGTGATGTTCTGTATGCTCCTCCGTGATTCGCATTCTGATAGAACATGTACTCGCAGACTTTATCGGCAACCCTCCTTGGAACCTGGGTTCCTCCCGGACCGTCAAGATATGCTTCGGGATATCCGTTCACGCTCTTTGAAAGAGCCGGAAACTGCGCTCTTACATAATCCACATCAAATACAAAATTTTTACTCATATTATCATTCTCCTGCTTCTGTAATCTGTATATTTTTCTTAAGTCTTACTTCCGGTTCTCTAGGAATTCCGAACTTAGGAATAAATCTGTCCCATCCTGTAACTGTGAGTATAAGGAGCGAGCCTATCGAAATCCATGCAAAGAAATTGAATTTTATAAGGTCTGCTGCTCCGAAATTCACAAGCGGATAAAGCGCGGCAGTAAGTCCCACATAGTATATGTTGCATACGTGCCACGGAATAAGTTCTCCTGCAAGAACACCGATTGCATCTCCGTACATTGCGTTTCTGCAGCGAAGGTCATAAAGTGCCTCCTCGCTTCCCTCAACACTGTCATCCACAATGTTCTTTATTACAGGTCCCATTGTAGCCATCTGTGCCTGGTCATCGGAAAGAAGCATATTGCCCATAATGCACAGTATCGCATTCCAGAACATGAGATGCCTTACCTTCTTTGAAAGCCTGATGCACAGCATTGCAAGCGGTTCAAACGCGCCCATCTTGCGCATTACTCCACCGAAGGCGATAATCCACATTACCATGATGATTACCCAGCTTCCCGCATCGGCAAATGAACTGTACATAAGATCCATAAACTGAATGAAGATACTGTTCCTATACATGCACCCATGAGCACCGACGATACTATACCTACTGCAAGGCACACAAGAGTCGGGAATCTGAACATTGCAAGACCAAGGACCAGGAATACCGGAAGCATCATCCAGAACGGAATACTTCCGCCCTGAACCTGCGACAGAAGTTCAACCGCTGCAGGTCTTTCCTCTTCAAGAACCGCCCATGCACTGTCAGGAATCTGCGCAAGCGCACTGTTAACATCAACAGCTCCTGTAGGCAGTTTCATCACAACACCGGCAACGTAAAAACATATCGAGGCCAGCGTCACACACGAAATAGACCAGACCAGCTGCTTATTGAATCTGTCGACAATCTTTACATCCTGAATACCGCATGTCATAACTGTGGTATCAGATATGAGCGCCACATTGTCTCCGAATGCCGCTCCGCCCGCACATGCACACATTACAAGCACCGCATCTCCGCCGACTATGTGTCCGAGCCAGATAAAGATCGGAATTGTCGCTGCGAAAGTTCCCCATGATGTTCCTGTTCCCATCGAAAGAATACAGGAAACAAGAAAAGCAACAAGGGCAACACTTCTTCCGCTGACGCCCAGTTTCATCGCAACTATTATAACGCTGGCTCCAACGCCTGTTGTCATAAAGAAGGTGGCTACACCGTATGCCAGCATAAATATGAAGAACACCAGCATGGCATCCTTGGCGCTTTCAACAGCGCCGTCAATAATATCCATCACCTTGCGCCTTGTTGTAATCCAGCACACTATAACAGCATAAAGAAAAGCGATAGGTGCTGATACGAGTGTGTCAAAGCCGTTCATTACGAGTGCACACAAAAGCACAATCGGTGAAAGCTTAAAAAGCATAATCAGAATATTTTTCATTTCATCTCCCCGCTATATGTATTCAACAGTTACATACTTATCATTACTAAGGTACATAAGAGACGGATAGCTCAGCCTGAATGTCACGATATCTCCAACTGCTGTCTCTCTTGCTTCATCCTCCACATCGAGAATCAGATGATCGCTCGATGACCCGACCACGGCTATTCCCTCATCCACCGGAAATATCTTGTCATTGAGTGCAAAATCAAGTTTCCCTGCAGCTGCTATCGCTCTTCTTCTGATGCCTCTGTCCTCATAGACGGGTTTTTGTCCGAATGCATCTATGAATATCTCTCCGACCGGATGTGTCGGCTTGTTCTTCACCTCTATAATCTCAGCTTCGAGAGTGAAGACATCATTGGCGAGATCATCCATGTCAAGTCCCCATATTTCAGGCAGATCGTATGAACATATTATTCCTTCTCCTATGCGCAGATGATTTATTCCGTCAGGCATTTCATCATCCATCACAAGAGGATATGAGCTTGTTGCGCCTCCCGACACTATTTCCGGTCTGCGTCCGATAGCTTTCTCTATCTCATCTCCGATTGATATGAGACTATTCATCTTGCCTTTATCAGGTCTGATTGAGCCGTAGCATCCCAGATTTGTTCCAATTCCCGAAAAATGAAGGTTCTTCATGGACTCAACCATAGCTGCGCATTCAACCAGCTCCTGCCTGTCCCAGAAACCTTCTCTCAAATCTCCAAGGTCAGCCATCAGAATCACCTTATGTACCTTTCCCTGTCTTCCTGCAGCCTCATCAAGTGCCTTAAGAACCTCAACCTCGCTGTTAAGACTCATATCGGCATATCTTACAACATCATCTGCCTCGCTGATCATAGGAATACGCAGAAGCAGCGTCTCACATGTGATTCCGCTTTCTCTGAAATCCTTTATCTGGTCAAGTCTTGATGTGCCTATCTGGCTGCAGCCTGCATCTATAAACCTGTTCACCGCAGGGCCAAGTCCGTTAAATCCTTTTACAACGCCGCATACATCAATACCCTTTTCGCGGCATTTTCCGGTTACAGTTTCGATATTATGAGATAATTTCTCAAGATTTACCTTAAGTTTTGGATATGACATAACATCACCTCTTTCACATCTATATCTTAATACATAATATTTCCTCAAACAATTGTACCGGTAATCAAAATTCGTCCACATGTTTGTAATTTTTACAAATATGTTGCTGTTTCAACCGATAATCCCCCGTATTTACGCAATGTATACATTATACTTCTTGTTAAAACAACAAAGAGGATGACATGCATCCTCTAAATCTGTATTTCTGCTTTTCATCTCTGTATCTTACGCTATTTTCTTCCTCCTGAAGGAAGCTGTGATATCACTATAGCGGCGAGCATCAGAGCACACCCGAAAAGTTCTCTTCCGGTCATAACCTCGTGAAGAAGCAGAAAACCGCATATTGCTCCAAACAGTGATTCCGTGCTGAGAATAATTGATGCTGTTGTAGCGTTTGCATGCTTTTGTCCTGCTGCCTGCAGAGTAAAAGCAACACCTGCCGAAAGCACTCCCGAGTAAAGAAGATTCGGAATCGCAGCTACTATCCCCTCCCAGGTGCTCGTCTCAGTGGCAAGTGCGGCTATAAGTGAGAGTATTCCCGCAACGATGGACTGCGCAGCTATCAGTTTTGCCGACGTCACCCTGTCTGTAAAATGGTCAATTGTCAGTATGTGGAAAGCCCAGAACAGTGATCCCACAAGGACTATAAAATCTCCCCTTGCAATCGAAAAACCGTTTTTGATGCAGAGAAAATAAAGCCCTGCCACACCGATTACGGCTCCTATCCAGTTGAGTTTTGTGATTTTGTGTTTTAGAAATACCCCTATTATCGGCACGAGCAGAATATATAGAGCTGTTATGAATGCTGTCTTTCCCGCATCAACGGACACAAGTCCCACCTGCTGTAGATTGGCAGCGATAAAATATACAATACCTGCCGCTGTTCCCCCGATTATTACATCTTTTTTGTTGTCAATATTCACCGGATCAGGTGATTTTCTGTTTCTTGCATCCGTTATCATAATCACAGGAATCAGTGCAATAGCACCAAGAAACATTCTTATACTGCTGAACATAAAAGGCCCCAGGGAGTCCATTCCGTTTCTCTGAACCACAAAAGCGCCTCCCCATATTATGGCAGTGCCCAGTAAAGCAGCATTCGCCTTTATCCTGCTGTTATTCAAATTAAATCATCCTTTCGTCTTCTGAATTTTCGTAAATGCGGTAAAGCTTACCGTATATGGCAAGCTGAGCATATCTGTCTTCATCATCATCGATGCCGAGAATATCAAAAATTCTCGAAATTCTGTATCTGACAGTATTCTCATGCTGATACAGTGCCCCTGCAGTCTGTGCAATACTGCCTCCTGTCTTAGCATATGTTACAGCTGTGATTACCATGTCCGTTCCATGCTCTTCATCATATGAACACAGTCTTTCGTGCATACTGTCAAAATACTCCTTCACCCACTGCGAATTTCTTACAGGGTAGATAAGCTTCGTGAGCCCCAGTTCACTGTAAAGACAGATTTCTGTTTCCTGCATCCTGGCTTCACAGCATGCCGTTTCACTCTCCACGATTGCGGTCTTTAAATCTTTTGTATCGTGCCACCTGCTTATTCCTGTATAACCTGTACATATCAGTTCCTCTATGGCTTCATCATGCATACCGCCACTTTCATCATCAGCCGTTATCACCGCAAGAACTGCACTTCTTGTGCGCACAAGAAGCGAACTGTCGCCAAAACGGCTGTCGAACACATCTCTGATACATCCGTACACACTGTCCGCTCCTTCATCCGATGAAATCATAACACATATGCACCTTGCTCTGAAAAGCGGATTAATCCTGCTTATAAGCGCGATCTGACGCTGTCTGTTTTCTGTATTTAAAAGCTTGCGGATTTTACCAAGTGTCACATCCCCCAGATTCTCATTCTGCAGTTCGGACTTGACTGTAAATATTATATCGTCAAAATATGTGTCTGAAAAAAAAAACAGAGGGATGCTGAAAAGATTTGCATAATCCACAATCTCCTTCGGAATCTCCCGTACATTGACAGCCTTGAAGGCAATTGCCGCAACCTTGAGTTCTATCAGTATTCTTATACATTCTGTGTACTCGGATCTTCCCTCTTCAATCTTATCGAGTATTGTCAGGACAAACTCGCCCGTATCGAATGTACTGTGGAGAATCTCAGGTGTCTCCCAGTCAAATATTCCGGTTCCCGAAACCACATTATCAAGTCCGGACTCATCAGATATGAGTCTGAATCCTGAAAACATCGGTTTTGATACCACATCTCTCACTCTGATCATTTTCCATCTCCATCAACCGGTAATCTATCTTTCAAATTTAACACAGGATACATCGTGCAAAAAATATACGAGTGTATTATCTAATTTTTCGAAGGTCTTGTCAACTGACCCGAAACAGAAAAAGGCATGCCAAAAGACATGCCCGTTCACTGACCTTAAACATTACTTTACCACTTCATCAACAGACTCCGCAAGAGCTCTGTCGATATTTTCCTGTTTGCGTATCTTAAGCGCTCTGCGCTTTTTTATTCCCATGAATATTACGCATGCGAGTATCGCAGCAGCTATAATGTCAAGAACGCAGTATCCCATAGATGCATTTCCTAAAAAACCTGTCATTAGTATCACCTCGTTATATCAGTCATTTTTGCTGTGTTTTCATATCCCACATTATTAATGAGTGCGCAAACGTACTGAAAGGTTCATCGTCTATGCATTGATCATTCTTATATATTCCTCTATTGTGACAGGCTTTGAATAGTAGTAGCCCTGCACTTCATCACAGCACTGTTCAATATAAAAATCAAGCTGCTGCTTTGTTTCGATACCTTCAGCCACTACCTTCATGCCGAGTTCCCTAGCAAGTTCTATTGTGTGGCGGATTATCAGTTCTCCGCCTTTTTCTCCTATGAAGTCTGTCAGACTTTTGTCTATCTTTATTGAATCGAACGGAAGGATATTAAGGCTGGTGAGAGATGAATATCCCGAACCGAAATCATCCATGACCAGCGTGAACCCTGCTTCCTTGAGTTTTTTCGTAATCGCTTCAATTGCTCTTGAAAGCAGCGCTGCATTTTCTGTTATCTCAAGTGGCACAAGGTCCTTTGAAATTCCTGTCTCATCCGCAATCCGGCAGTATGCATCTATTTCCGCCCCATTATAAATGGTGTTCCTTGAGACATTGATGGAAACAGGGAGCACTTTCTTTCCTTCTTCAATAGATTTTTTCTGCATATGACAAACTGCCCTGAATATGTATTCATCAAGGCGGGAGATAAGTCCGTCTCTTTCAAAAAGGTCTATGAATTCATCAGGCGGTATACATTCTCCGCTGCCGGTCTGCCATCTTACAAGTGCCTCTGCGCCGGTAATAATTCCGGTGCCGCAGTCGTATTTCGGCTGAAGCATTACACTGAATTCGCCTTTTTCGATAGCGTCCTCAAATCTTGCCTCCATGGTCTCCTCTCTCATCCTCTTATGCTGAAGAGGCCCGTCAAAATACGCCACATTACGGCTGAAATTGTGCTTTATCGCATTAAGCGTGCTTAACGCCCTGTCACAGATACGGGAAACAGGGATGTTTCTGTCCACATGAGTATAGACACCAACCTTGAATACAAGTCTTGGAACCGGTGCGTTCTCTTTAAGCATATCAATCCACGCATTAATCTCCTCAGCATCACTGCATTTTGAGGAAGGCGCCATGCACACAAACTGGTCTCCTCCGTATCTTGCCATAATTGTACTGTTCGATTTGTCGCTGCTTGTGAGTTTTTCGGAAAGCGTTCTTGCAATATATTTTATAACACTGTCACCTGTACTTTCTCCGTACACGCTGTTTACCAGCTTGAAATTCTCCACATCCAGGATATACAGATTGAACCTGATATCTTTTCTGTCTCTGAGAAGCTGTTCTGCATAATGGTAGAATGCCTGCCTTGTATATACTCCTGTAAGTTCGTCGTATTCAATCGCTCTGAGTGTGACATCTGCCTCGCGCAGTTTAATCATGCTCTTGACACGGCTTAGTACCACATCCGGATAGTAAGGTTTTGACAGAAATTCAACGGCACCAAGTTCAGTGCATCTTTTCTCGGTGCTGTTGTCGTAACCGGCTGTCAGCACTATCACAGGAACGGACGACAGCATTATGTTCTTAGAGACCTTCTCGAGAAAACCGAAGCCGTCCAGGACAGGCATCATAAGATCAAGCAGGACTGCTGAAATGTCTCTGTAGTTTTCCTGAAGAATCCGATATCCCTCTTCACCGTTTTCTGCTTCAAGCACGTTGTATTCTGTACTGAGTATCTCTTCCAGTATTTCTCTGTTCAGTTTATTATCCTCAACGACTATAACATTTCTCTTGCCGTTCCCTGAGTGCAATGTCGGTGCAGGTCCGATATTCTCAGTTCTGACAGTATCTTCTTCTGCAGCAAATGCAATAATTATATTTCTGAATTCGTCATCCCTTGCCACCATCATATAATAGTAGCGGGCTCCATCATCTCTGGATATCCTGTACCGGATTCTGAAGCGGTCAACATTCTTCAGCCTTGCCACGAAACTTTCAACAGTACAAATATGTCTCATCATATCCCTGTCCTCGGGAAAAACATTGTTTGAAATATATGCCTCGAATCCTCTTGCAAGGGCCTTGCCGGGACTGCTTTCCTCAAGTGCCTCTGCAACTCCTATCGCAAGCCCGGTGGCTCTTAATGTAGTCACTTCGCCCGTTTCGATATTGTATGCGTAAACATCGTTGTATTCCTTTGTCAGTATGCCAATAGCATTAATAAGTTCCCGGGTCTTGTCTCCAGTGCTGTTTTTGTTCATCATATATGGTCCCCTAATATTGTTCATCTTTAAGAAACAGTATATCACAAGCAGGTACGTTCTCAATATGTACCTGCTGCTCAGACACACAAAAAGAACTGCCCTGTGACAGTTCCTCTCAGTTTCAATTAATAGTGATCGCCGTAAGCATCGACTATAAGGAGTTCAAATCTTGATTCATCCACTCCTGCACGTTTGAAGATGAGGCGAATCATGTCCATACCGCATTCCTCCTGCTCGCACAGATGACGAATAAGTGCATATAATCTGTCCTTGTCTGAAGCTTCAGGATCGTCCTTGAATTCTCCCGGCAGGTTGTCTATTCCTTTATAAAAGCCAACTAATCCGTCGAAAATCTCTTTGTGTGACATTACCATGATCAACTATCCTCCCGCTTTCTAAAAATTGCTATACACTTATTATACTCATTAAATCAGCAGTGTACAATAATTCTTTTTCCTTCTGCAACACATAATCTTCAAATTGAAGTTATATAATACCTGTGATAATCAAGGAAAGAAGGAATAATTTGAACAAGGATTTAACAGTCGGCAACCCGGCTAAGGTGCTCTGGAAATTCTGCCTGCCTCTTTTTGCAAGCATTGTTTTTCAGCAGCTTTATAATATTGCGGACAGTCTTGTTGCAGGCAAGTTTATAGGTGAAAATGCTCTGGCTGCAGTGGGTAACAGTTATGAGATAACCCTTGTATTTCTGGCATTCGCTTTCGGATGCAATATGGGCTGCAATGTGGTTTCAGCCCGGCTTTTCGGAGCCGGAGATTACAGAAATCTCAAGACTGCCGTATCAACTTCATGTATTTTCACAGCATTTGTCTGCATTGCACTTATGCTGGCGGGCCTGCTTCTGTGTGAAGCTCTCCTGACTCTCATACATACTCCATCTGAACTTATGAGTGATTCAGAACTTTATCTCAGGATTTACATATGGGGACTTCCATTTGTTTTCTTTTACAACCTGTCTACAGGAATATTCTCAGCGCTGGGTGATTCGAAAACTCCGTTTTACTTCCTGGCAGCCTCATCGAGTGCAAATATACTGTGTGATATTGTATTTGTCACCGTTTTTGATATGGGTATTGCAGGGGTTGCATGGGCAACTTTCATCTGTCAGGGCGTAAGCTGTATTCTTGCGGTGTTTGTAGTATCAAAGAGAATAAAATCCATAGAGGCAGGGATTAAAGCTCCGTATTTTAACAGAAATCTTCTGATTCAGATAATACATATTGCAGTACCAAGCACTCTGCAGCAGAGTTTCATTTCAGTCGGAAACATAATTATACAGGGACAGATAAACAGCTTCGGCGCATCAGTCATGGCAGGATATTCAGCAGGTGTAAAGCTCAACAATCTGCTCATAACCGCACTTACCACACTGGCAAACGGAATATCAAGTTTTGCAGCTCAGAATATGGGTGCAAAAAAGCCTGAAAGAATTAAAGAAGGAATCAGAGCCGGGATAAAAATGGTCTGGATTCTGAGCATTCCTGTTGCTCTTCTGTATTTCTTCGGAGGAAAATTCGTTCTTCTTCTTTTCCTCAACACAACATCAGAGGAGGCTATTGATACAGGGCTTACATATCTCAGAATACTTTCTCCGTTCTACATATTCGTATCCGCTAAGCTTGTTGCTGACGGAATACTCAGAGGCATGGAAAGAATGAAGCAGTTCATGGCATCAACCTTTACCGACCTTCTTCTGAGAGTAATCCTTGCATCTGTTCTTTCAAAAACAGTTCTGGGAGCGACAGGGATTTGGTGTGCGTGGCCGGTCGGATGGCTCATCGCAACCTGCATTTCATTCTTCTTCCTGAAAAGAATCAGTCTTAACGGCAAAACTAAAACAGACCTTAACTAAACGGTCTGTTTTCTTGTTACTGCCAGTATTTCAGGTGCACCATCGCTCTGATTCACCATCTTTATATGCGCGGCATGGTATATACTCTTATCGAGACTGCATGCCCATGATAATACCGCGTCTCTTTCTTTTTTTCCCTCTTCATGGCCCGGATACATTGTCACGGCAATTATCCCGTCTTTTTTTATCATTCCGGCTGCAAGCTCAAGTGCTTTAAGCGTGGTTTTTGTCATTGTCGTCACCGTTTTATCTTCACCGCCCGGAAGATACCCCAGGTTGAATACAACAGCCGACACTTTCTCATCGACAAATCTGTCCATGAGCTCATGCCCATGATATATCAGCTCTATCTCAGCAGGAGCATTTTCTCTCTCAAGCATGCTCATAGCTCCCATAACGGCAAGCGGCTGAATCTCAAATCCGTAAACTTTGCCTGTTTCTCCAACCATACGGGCAAGAGCAAGGGTATCGTATCCATTCCCGCACGTGGCATCTATGACATGATCTCCTTCTTTAACATATTCACTTACAATATGCATGGTAAACCCTGCCGTATTCTGTATCAGATTCATCATTTATCACCGAACCTGTCCCTGAAGTATCCGTTAGCTCCGTAAATTGCTGCACACGGATTATTGCCTGTCACTCTGTCCTTTGCAACAAGTGTAGTGCAGAATGCATCGGAATATCTTGAGAAATACTTGTAAAACAGTGAGTCATGTCCGACACATAATCCTATTACTACTGCAAATTCAACGCCGCATGATGCAAGAAATGCCGCCTGTCCTATAGGATTGCATGCAGGCTCAAATCCTTTTTCAATCTTGTCTTCCTCATCGATTCCAAATTCACATTTGTCATTTCCTCCGGCCTTGCACTTCACAGACACAACTTCAAAGCCTCTTTCACGAAACAGTCTCATCACTGTATTCGCCTCGTGGAGAAGTCCTGCACAGAATGCTATACCTATTCTCCTGTACCCCATTCTTCTGCAGAGTTCTATCGTCTCTCTCACTCTGTTCCAGTTTCCGTATCCTTCGCTTTCGACTTTTGCCGCATTTATGAAAAACTCTCTGTTTTCGTCTTCTGAATATTCATCTTTGATCTTTAACGAAAGTCCGGTATCATTCATGGGACAGATATCCGGATTGTCTTTTCCCTGATTCTCGCATGCAAATGCCCCGCATGAAGCACAGCTGTATATCCTGTTCGTATCCATTTATGTCACCTCATATCTGATTCATAATAAAGCCTGCCGCAAGAAGAATAAATCCGCCAAGCATCATTACAGAATAGTACTTCTTGGGGTCCTTCCCCTCTACAGATGCCTCAACAACGTCTTTCATGTTGTCGGGATTGCACTTGAGCATAATCTCATCACCTTTCCTGTAGACCTCAACAGTATATCTTGCAGTGCTGTAAGGCTTTCCGTCTATTTCGTATGTAAAGTATGTGAGGTGGTTGATTCCCTCCCGGACATTGCCCTCTTCATCCTGCATAACTATGGGCTTTTCGATACTTCCTGTAACGGTGCCCTTTACTTCAACAGTATGTCTGTATTCATAGTCTCTCTTCATAAAATACAGCACCATTCCTGCGAATGCTGTAAGAAGACCTGCCGCCATAAGTATTAAATCTGCTGTCATATGCCGCCCTCTATATTTCTATGCTGATCTGCTGAAACTTCGGTTCATCCTTCGGTTCCTCTGAAGAAAGAGCTTCTTCTATATCCTCAATTTCAGGCAGTTCTCTGATACTTGAAAGACCGAAGTACCTGAGAAACTCATCGGTAGTTCCGTAAAGAATCGGTCTTCCGATGGCATTCGATCTTCCTCTGTCCTCCACAAGACCTTTTGCTATAAGGCCCTCCATAACCCTGTCACATCTGATTCCTCTGATTGACTCTATTTCAACCTTGGTTACTGGCTGTCTGTATGCGATTATGGCCAGGACTTCAAGGGCAGACTGACTGAGTCTTTTTACCTTGACAGGTGTACACAGCCTCGCGATATAGTCGGAGTTGTCAATGTCTGTTACAAACTGAAAACTTCCGTTTATCTCTCTTATCCTTATTCCCCTCTGCTCCTGTTCATATTCTTCCTGAAGCTTTCTGAATGCAGCCAGGACATCTTCCTTTGAAGCACATACAGCTTCAGCGGCAATTTTTGCATCAAGCGGCTCTCCCCATGTGAACATGAGAGATTCCAGTGCAGACTTTATAGTTTTTTCAGTTGTCATATTTCTCAAAATCCTCCATTGCCTTTACTGTAATATCACCGTATGTAACCTTCTGTGCCGCATCAAGCTGCCTTGCTTTCATCATCTCAAGAACGGATGTAAAGGAAAGAACCACGTCATACTTGTCCTTCGCATTCACCACAAGATCCGAAAACGGCACCCTGCGCGTCTTCTTCATTCGGAAAACACTGCGGATATATACCATTCTGTTCTCTGAAGACTCTCTATCTCTTTTTACTCTTACATATCTTTTTTTAACTTCTTCAACCTTCTGTTTTCTGTGAAGAAACCCCTTAAATGCCCTGATGAACTGTTCGATATCAAGATTAAGATATTCGTCCGGCTGATTCTGGTATTCGGAAATGTCCTCCTGAGGTTTTTCGAACACACGAACAGCTTCGCTTTCTCTCTCTTCAAGTATCCTTGCGACCTCCTTGAATTTTCTGTATTCCAGAATCTTTTCGACCAGAACTGCCCTTGGATCTTCTTCAACTATGCCTTCTCCGATATCTGTATTTCTCGGAAGCAGCATCCGTGTCTTTATCTCTATCAGCTGGGCAGCCAGAACCATAAACTCGCTTCCCACGACAACATCCATTTTCTTCATTTCCTCAAGATATGCAATATACTGGCCTGTTATCTCGCTTATCTTAATATCATAGATGTCCATTCTGGCATTCTCTATAAGATACACCAGAAGGTCAAACGGACCTTCAAAAGTCCCGAGTTTTATCTTATACATCAGTTTTCCTCTTCAAACAGTTTCTTAAGGTTTACATCATAAGGCGGATAAACAATGCCTTTCTCTGTTACAACCGCCGTTATATATTTATGGTCTGTCACATCAAATGCCGGGTTATATGTCTTGACGCCTTCCGGCACCATGGGTTTTTCGTACCACATAGACCGTATCTCCTCCGGATCCCTTTCTTCTATAACTATAGAATCTCCATCCGGCGTATCAAGATCAATTGTTGATGTGGGAACAAAGAAGTATACTGGAATTCCGTATTCCCTGGCAATAATTGCAACTCCCGATGTTCCTATCTTGTTCGCACCGTCACCGTTTGCGGCCATTCTGTCACAGCCTACAACAACAGCATCTATTTTGCCCTGCTTCATAACAATGGAAGCCATGTTGTCACAGATGGCTGTCACATCCACTCCATCCTGCGCCAGTTCCCAGCATGTCATTCGTGCACCCTGAAGAAGCGGCCTTGTTTCATCCGAATACACTCTGAATCCGTATCCTCTCTCCTGTCCCAGGTGTACCGGCGCAAGACATGTTCCGTATTTTGTTGCGGCAAGCGCTCCCGCATTGCAGTGGGTAAGAATTCCCATGCCCGGTTTAAGAAGTTCAAGTCCATATTCTCCCATTGCTCTGCATGCAGCCGCATCTTCATCATATATCCTGTCGGCCTCTCTTAAAAGCTCTTTTCTTATCTCGCAGAGAGGAAGATTCTTCACCTCTTCGTATCTTCTTTCCATCCTGTCAAGCGCCCAGAACAGATTGACTGCTGTAGGTCTTGCTGAAGCAAGGTATTCTCTGGTTTCTCTGAACACTCTGTCGAAATCCTCTTCAACATTACGTGTCGAAACATAAAGACCGTATGCTGCACATACACCGATTGCCGGAGCTCCTCTTACCTTCAGTTTTTTGATTGCATCAAAGACATCCTCCCTGGTCTCAAGAGTCAGATAGACTTCCTCTGCAGGAAGTTTCTGACAGTCCAGAATACTGAGTTTGTCATCTATATATTCAACAGTGTAAAACATAATGCCTCCTTAACCCTTTCAGTATATCACAACAGGATATATCTCAAAAGGCAGTAATACAGAAATATGCAAGATAAACAATCATCATGACAATTCCTCCCATACGCCTCAGCTGTCTTTCTCTGTTGAGCACAAAAATACACAGCAGTATTGCAGACCCGATGCAGAATATGCTGTCAACCAGAAATACGCTGCTGTATTCTAAAGGAGTAATTACGGATGTTGCTCCAATCACAAACAGAATGTTGAAAATATTGCTTCCCACAATGTTCCCCATGGCCATATCTGTATTGTCTGCAGCGGCTGCGGCAATACATGTGGCAAGTTCCGGAAGAGATGTGCCAAGAGCTATGACTGTAAGTCCGATAACCCGGCTGCTTACACCGAATTCCAATGCAATTCCTGCTGCCGCGTCAACTGCAGCGCAGCTTCCGAAAACAGTCATGGAAAGTCCGAGAACCAGAAAAACTATCAGTCCCGGAACTGATTTTTCTTCATATGAGCTATATGATTTCTCCTGTTCATATTCTCTTTTGTTTACTGATACAAGATATACAAGATATATGAGAAATAATGCAAGAAGAATCGCACCGTCTCCCCGGCCAAGCATACTGTCTCCAAGTCCGAGTAATACCATAATACCAGAAACTGCTGCCATCAGCGGCATTTCGACTCTTGCCGTCGATTTCTGAATATCCAGAGGCACCAGCATGGCGGTTATTCCAAGAATAAAGAGAACATTCAGTATGTTGCTGCCGATTACGGTGCCGACTGCAAGCCCGGCATCCCCCTTGACTGCAGAAGATATGCTTACTGCAGCCTCCGGAATACTGGTACCTATTGCAACAATTGTAAGACCTGTAACAAGCTGTGAGATTCCTGCCTTTGATGCGATGGCTGACGCGCTGCCTGTGAACCAGTCCGCCCCCTTTATTAACAGGGCAAACCCAATGACGAGTAATAGACCATGTAATATCATTCAGACCCCTTTCCCCATTACATATTTATATTATACACCAGTTTTCACATTAATATCCAGCACGAAGTCAGAAAACAGTATATTCCGCAAGACCCTAATATTATACTTGATAATCCTGCAGCAGCCGTGATATACTTTCTTCGGAATGAAGAATACGGGAGAGAGCACACCGTGCCGCCGAAGGAATAACACTCTCAGGCAAAAGTACCGTATTCCGACCAACTCTGGAGAGCATAGCACCGACGAATTAATTATTTCAGGTACCAGGACAGAGCTTCGTCTCTGTTTTTTTGTTTTTTGTATGGAGGTACACTGATGACAATGACTGCATTCATATTCGTGCTGGAACTCATCGGCGCATGTGCATTCGCCATATCCGGCGCTTTCGTAGGAATCCGAAAGAATCTCGATATATTCGGAGTATGTATTATGGGGCTTTCAACAGCCGTTGGGGGAGGTATACTCCGTGATATTATTCTCGGAACAACTCCTCCTGTGATGTTCACAAACCCGATTTACGCCATCGTCGCACTTCTTACATGTGTAATCGTATTCAGCTCCAGGGTCAGAAGATTCATAGACAAACGTTATGTACTTCTGATGTTTTTCGATGCAATAGGCCTTGGCATATTCACTGTGTCAGGAGCTATGAGAGCGTATGAGGTAACAGCCAGCTCCAACATATTCCTTGCCGTATTTGTCGGCGTTATAACAGGGGCGGGCGGAGGACTTCTTAGAGACATGATGGCAAACGAAACCCCTTACATATTCACAAAACACATATACGCCACGGCATCCATCGCAGGAGGCATACTATTCTGTATCCTCTTCCCTCTAACCGGCAGATATACTGCAATGATGGCAGGTGCATTCTTCATAGTCATTCTGAGAATGCTCGCTATGCACTATCGATGGAGCCTTCCTAAACTCGAAAAAAATACGGCAGACTGATCTGCCGTATTTCTTTATCTATCTTTCTTCAGTTGTTTCCGGAATCTGTTTTCTGACTTTTCCTTTTCTTCCCAGTCTCTTTCCGTCAGCCCCTGCAACTGTTAATCCTGCACATGCAAGTGCGAAAGTTATAACAGGCATGAGCCAGTTGAAAAATGCGAACGGCAGATACGATACTGTCGAAATTCCAAGAGTTGCAAAGATGAACACACCGCATGTATTCCACGGAATAAGTGCCGATGTCACTGTGCCTGAACTTTCCAGAGCATTAGATAATGTCTTGGGATGAAGACCCTGTTCTCTGTATGCCTCAGCATACATCCTGCCCGGCACAACTATCGAAATATACTGTTCAGGCATGGTCGCATTTGAAAGAACACATGTAAGCTCTGTGGTGCCGACAAGCGCAGCAGGTGATTTTGCCAGAGCTATTATTCTGTTTACAACAACCTCCAGCTGTCCTGTCTTCTCCATTATTCCGCCGAACATCATTGCAATAAGGGTAAGTGAAACCGAACTCAGCATATTCTCTATGCCTCCTGTAGTAAGAAGCGAGTCGATTGCTTCTATTCCTGTATCACTTACATATCCGCTCATTCCGGCCTCAAGAAGTACTCCAAGTCCGCAGTCAGCGCCCTGAAAAACAGGTCCCAGAAGTGCCCCGGCTATAATGCCGAGTGTTATTCCCGGAATTGCCGGAATCTTGAATGCAACAGCAAGTATTACGATAAGAGGCGGAAGCAAAAGTACAGGGCTTAAGCAAAATTCCGATGCAAGAGCGCTGCTCATGTCTGAAACAGCTGACATATCAGCAGCATTTCCGCTGTGAACATATATACCGCCTAAAATTCCGAATATTATAAGTGTGAGACCGTATGCTATTCCTGTAGGAAGAAGCATAAACTTCACGTGTGTCATTACATCTGTTCCTGCCATGGCCGGTGCCAGATTTGTAGTATCTGAAAGCGGTGACATCTTGTCTCCGAAATATGCACCGGATATAATCGCACCTGCAGCCATAGGTGCAGGGATATCAAGCCCGACAGCTATGCCCATAAGGGCAAGACCCATTGTTCCCATTGTTCCCCAGCTTGTTCCTGTTGCAAGAGAAGTAACTGAACATATAAGTACAGCCGCTACAAGGAATATTGATGGTGACAAAAGTTTGAGTCCGTAGTAGATCATTGCGGGAACAACTCCCGATACAATCCAGACACCGATAAGAACTCCAACTATCATCAGGATGATTGCCGCCTGAAGAGCATTGTATATACCATCCATCATAGCTTTCTCAATCGTCTCCCATTTGAATCCGAGCCAAAGCGCCATTAGTGCCGCCGCTATAACTCCGCAGAACATCGGCACGTGTACATTTGATCCGTATACTATAATTCCAACTGACATTATTGCTATCAGCACACCAAATACAATAAGTGCATGATACACTTTTGGCTGACGTGGCTGCCTATCCGGCTTCTTTTCTTTAACCATTAATCTGTCTCCTATAATATAAATCCTGTCCAGTATACCTCACTCTGCATAAAAAGTCAAGAAGTTTGCATATTTATTCACATTGTGAATATAAAATAAAGCAGCACCGCCATTTTCAGCGGAACTGCTTCAATTTACTTTATTCCGTTTCTAACCGTCTCCTCTACCTGCTCAGGGAGTCTGTTCTGCTGCTCTCTGTCGAGGTTCGCAGTCTGAATTGCAGGATGAATCACTACTTTTACTTTTGTCCCGGTTATTTTTCCTGTAGCCTCAAACACCCTGTATGTGCCGTTAATCGATACAGGAATCACAGGAACCTTCGGCTTCAAAGCAAGCTTGAAACTTCCCTTGTGGAATTCCCCCATCTCCTCTGATCTGCTTCTTGTTCCCTCAGGAAATATGCACAGTGAAAATCCCTTTTTTATAAGATCTATTCCTTCGAATATTGATCTTACAGATGCCTTGGTATCATCTCTGTTCATAAGAACGCTTCTGATATCCAGTATCGCCTTGCCGTAAAGAGGTATGCGTCTCAGTTCCTCCTTGGCAACAAATCCGAACTGGAATCTGTCCAGCACGGCACACATTACAGGAATATCCGCATATCCCTGATGATTTGCTATGAACACTGCAGGTCCGCTGTCAGGAAGATTTTCCCTTCCTTCCACATCAATTTCTATTCCAAGTTCCCTGCACAGATTCTTGCCCCAGTCACTTGTGGATTTAAGAATGTATTTTCTTTCTGTTTCATAATCTTCTTTTTCTCTTGCGTCAAATATCTCTTTTTTGTTTTTCTGAAACCATTTAAGTGCTGCTAAAATCTTGATTCCCGGCACTGCATTACCTAGTATTCTCATGTTGACCTCTCCTTTATTATTCAGATTATACCATGATTATGCTATAATGAAAACATATCAGAAAGGCATAAAATATGGAATATATCAAACTTACTGTTTCAGCAGACATCAGCACAGATGAATACATCAGGGATTATGTTAATATTGAGGAGTTTCTTGGTTTCTGCAGGCAGTGTCCAAACTACGGCAAAGTCTGGTCCTGCCCTCCATATGACTTTGACCCTATGGAAATATGGAGAAGATATGACCTGCTTCACATCGAGGGAACAGTTATAAAGTTGCCGGAGGAAGAAGTCTGTATCAAAAGAACCCCGGAAGAAATACGGAGAATTGAAGATGAGATTCTGATGGCCGAAAAGTCACTTCTGTCTGAAAGGCTTTACATAATGGAGGATGAAAATTCACTCAGTCTGTCAGCCGGATGCTGCACGCTCTGCACCGGATGCACAAGACCTTCAGGAAAAGAATGCAGACATGCGGATAAAATGCGCTACTCTCTCGAATCTCTCGGTGCGAATGTCGGGCTGACATGTTCAAAACTTCTTGGAGTTACTCTTGAATGGGTTGCTGAGAATCATCTTCCGCATCAGATATGCCTTATATCAGGACTGCTGAAATAGCTGCCGTATCCGGCAGCTATTCTTAGTATTCTATTCTGTTGTCGAAAGAATTGTATCATATTTTTCAATCTGGCTCACCTTCAGTTCACCTGCTGCATTCGGATCAACTTTCTGTTCAAGTGCCAGCAGCGTAGGACTCAGGAAAGTGGTATCAAGTTTTTCCCCGTCTAAGGTAACATAGCTGTACTGGGTGAAATTCTGCCCCTTGATATAGTATCTGCTTCCAATCTTTACTATTTTGTCAATCCTGATATCACGAAGCCCCATCTTCAAATCCGAAGCCTTCCATTCAGTTTCCCCGTATACATAACGCTTTCCGTAAAGCATATCATACCCTAGTGCTTTCAGATTCTTCTTGTAATCATCATCGTTATAGTAGTTCTGGTTGTATGAGACCAGCGTTCCGCTGTGTATTCCCAGTCTGTCCAGTACATAGGATCCTATCTGGTATGCATATACATCGTGGTCTTCCTTCTCCATCTCAAAGTTCGACCAGATTACATACTGCGTCGCATAAAGCGAACCGCTCTTCATATCTTCCGCCTTCATATCGAGCGCAGGAAGATGGTCTCCGTACATGACAAGAACAACATCCTCGTCAAACTTCTCAAGCTCGGCAGTAAGGTTCTTTACAAAGTTATCCATGCTGTGAACCATATTCACATAGTATTCATACTGCCACTTCTGCTCCTGGCTCGGCGCCTCTGTAACCTCTATCTCAGGATTCTGAATAAGCTGCTCTGTCGGATATTTTCCATGTCCCTCTACAGAAATTGTATATACGTAATCCTTTGTATCTGTAGATGTGAGCGCTTCCATTATCTCACCGATGAGCACATTGTCCTTCGCCCAGTTTTTAGGAGTTTTCTCTACATTATTCATGTATTCAAGAGCATCAAAATCATCAAATCCAAGATTTGCAAACACTTCATTCCGGTTATAGAATACTGCCCTGTGATTGTGAATGGCATGTGTTGAATATCCGAGTCTTTTAAGGTCAAAAGGAATACTCTCCATAGTCGTATCCCGAAGTACAGACTTGTACGGATACTCTCCGGGACCGAAGAATTTGGCGCTCATGCCTGTAATTGCCTCAAACTCCGTATTTGCAGTACCTGCGCCAACTGCAGGTACAATGAAGTACCCCGATGAACATTTATCAACAAGGCTCTTGAAATACGGCGCTGCGGTCTTAGAGGTTTCTATGCATCCGATAAGGTCCGGATCCACAAATGACTCAAGCTGAACAAAAACAATATTAGGATGATCCTCTCTGCTTTCCTTCTCAGCAAGTTTATCCATGTTTTCAAGTTCACCGTTTCTGAATATGGACAGTATACTCTCCTCACTGTAATCTTTCGGTTTTGAGATTCCTGTATTGAACCAAGTTGTAATGAAACTGTATACCACTCCGTTGTCAGCATATCCCTGTGCCAGGTTGCCAAAAAACGAGTCAACTATTCCTGCTCTGATACCGCCTGCCCACGAACCAGCTGTTACGGCAGCGATTATGATAAATACTGTGAGATTTCTCTTTATTCTGACTTTCGTCTTCTTTTTCGGTCCCTTAATGAAAAGGATTACAAATAATGCGGCGACAAGAACAATCCCTGCAGCCAGCATTACAATCTGAACCGTTGTAAGGTAATTGGTCAGAATTGAAACTCCGTCCTCAAGCATTGCAAGGTCGTTGATTGTGAACGGTGTCATTCTCTTGAGAAGAATAACTCCGTTAACCAGCCCGAGCGCTATCCAGATGACAGCGAATATTGAGAACACGAACACTCTTCTCCGAAAGAGGCTCGCTATTGAAAGCGTAAGAAATATAACCAGTGTATTTATTATAAATACAAGCGGACTTGTGAACATGAACACAACAGCCTGTATAAGGGAATGCCTGGCAAACGTCTCTATAAACAGTTCAAGTATCACGGCTGCCGCTGCAGTTACCGAAAGGCTGTTCACCCACGGTTTCTCTGCCAGTTTATTTATTGTCTCTTTAATCTTACCCATTAAATCCTCCCTCTGAGATTGCTGAAGAAATGGCAGCAAACTCTTCGAGACTGAGTGTCTCTGCTCTGCGAGAACCCTCTATGCCTGTCTCTTCCAAAACCTTCTTTATATCTTCCTTCGCAGTCCCTCCTGCCCCCACAAGAGAATTGGAGATTGTTTTTCTTCTCTGTCCAAATCCTTTTCTGATGCAGTCAAACAGAACTTTCGTATCTGGAACCTCCACACGCGGTTTTTCAAGTACATCAAACCTCAGCACTGCAGAATCAACCTTTGGACTTGGCACAAAAGCCTCCTTCGGCGCTCTTGCAATCTGTGTCACATCACAGTAATACTGCACCGCAAGAGATATAGCTCCTGCGTTCTTTGATCCTGCAGGCGCCTTGATTCTGTCTGCAACTTCCTTCTGCATCATACACGTTACAGATGCAGCCGGCACCCTGTCTTCCAGTATCTTCATTATTATCGGTGTAGTAATGTAATACGGCAGATTGCCGATAATCCTTATATTCGCATAGTCCTTATTTGCCTCAGCAATACCATTGAGATCAGTTTTCATAATATCCTGATTTATTACATTGAATTTATCATATCCCGAGAGCGTCTCCTGCAGAATCGGAATAAGTCTGGAATCTATCTCAACAGCTGTCACCGTCGCACCTATGTCAAGAATCTCCTTTGTGAGCACCCCTATGCCCGGACCGATTTCTATGACAAAGTCGTCAGGTCCTATTCCTGAGCCTTCCACAATTTTTTCAATAATATTTCTGTCCGTAAGAAAATTCTGTCCAAGCGACTTTGCAAACCTGAAATCATGCCTCGTCTTGATATCATTTATTGTCTGTGATGAATACAGTTTCATCATATAGAACGGTCGGAGACCCGTGACTTTAGTCATGGGAGGAGACCGTAGCAATAGAATATTCTAAGCTAAGTCCCTTGTGCGACCTCTCTCCTTTCTGTTAAATATGTTTTTCTCTTCTCCAGTAGCTTAAGCTTTTTATGGCTTACTCCTGCTGAAAGCTTTGTTCCGTCAAGCGTTCTGATATCAAAGTAACCGTTACTTCTTCTGCCAAAAACGAAACACTCTTTACCTTTATACAACACCTTGTCAAAAAGCTGATATCCAGACACATACCTTGCCGCCTGGTTATTTTTCCTGTAGCCGCCCTTACTGATGGTCAGCTTATGTATCTGCCTGTTATGGCAGCGTACTTTCTTCTGGTAATAGTACTCCTTTGGAGGCTCTGCATTTGGATTTCCGCTGATGCATCTTGCGTCTGTGCGATGCGACTTCTCAAGTCCTGCACTGATTCTTGCATGTTTTGTGAGATATCCGTATGTCATTTTAACTTCAGGATATATTTCTTTAAGCGCCTCATACAGAGCCCATCGCATGACTCCCATAAAGGCGGCATCCCTAAATGACATGCCTCTTTTTATGGTCTTCGGCAGTTTTACAGTCCCTTGATGATACCCCGTATGGCATGTCTCACATAATGTGATCAGATTGTTTGGTGCATTGCCTCCGGTCCTTCTTGACTCTATGTGATGCACATTCAGCACTGAATCTTTGCTCTTTCCCATGCAGCACTGGCATGTGTGGCCATCGCGATACAGCACGTATTCCCTCACGTTCCAAAAGCCAAGCTGCTCGCCCTGCTGGTATTCTTCCCCGGCAATCTCCGGATTCTTAATCTTCAGAATATCAAACTGCGCTGTTTCAACTGTGATTTTGCTTACCGGAAGAATCTCATGCACATTCTCTATGACTCGAAGGTGTGTCTTTATCTTCTGCTGTACCGACGGGGCAAGCCATCCCTCAGGTCTTCTTCTGTTATCAAACCTTGCCTTGCGATACCGGGTCTTTCGGTTTCGACGTGCCCGGCGCAGTTCTCTCCGCCCTGAAAGAAGCTTTACAATATCGTTTCTTAGCTCAACCTCGGCCTCATAAAGTACCTTATCTTCCGTCGCAGCAGATACTCCTATTACCTTGGAGCCTGCGTCAATCCCAAATGATACCGGCTGAACCTTCTCCTCAGCGTGATAGTTAAGCTTAATGGTAAACGGACAGCGATTTACTACTTTGGCTTTGCCGCTGCTTAGCATTCGCCTTACCTTGCCGAAACGCTGCGTCGGCATAAGTGGCTTTCCGTTATCGTTGATTACATATACCGGCATAACGTTTCTCCTCCTTAAGTGATTTTTTCTCTTTTGCTGCATTAATGCTGTAAGCCGGATGCAGCATCCGTAAGTTAGCCTTCGCCAATGTTATTGCAGGGTTTGACGAATGCAACACTGTTCCTACCCTTCAGAACTGTTTAATCACATTCCGTAGAGCACGGGACTAGGCTATAACATCCCGTGGTACCTATTTCCTGCATAACGTAGTGCTCTTGGCACTTAGGCTAGTCAACTAGGGCTGATAGAGTTTAATGCGCAGCATTATTCTTCATACAAGCCCGCGACTTCAGTCGTGGGTAATTGACTTTCCAGCTGCCTCTTCAAATTTTTCTCTTGTGATTCCGTAGCTGTTCAGTTTTCTCAGGAAAGCCTGAGCATTGCCGTATCCTATTCCAAGATATGACCCTGCTGCCTGACGTTTTTCCCTGGAACCCGGGCCGGTCAGTCCTGTACGTACCAGATCATTCATGGTAAATTCATCTTCCTGCACTGCAACCCTTGTACATACTTTCGAAAGAGCCTCGACTATAGCCGCAGGCTCCGCATTTTCAATGCCTATATCTCCGTCTTTTATGGCCCTGTCCCTTGTGAGAAAAGCCTCCTTCGCATCCGGATATCTTTTCAGAACCCTTTTTCTTATCTCAAGACCGGCTCTGTCCGGATCTGTGAATATGATAATACCTTTTGACCTGTAGGCCATATCCATTAAATCCCATGTCTCTTTTCTGATACCGTAGCCGTGAGTTTCGATAGTCTCTGCTTCACAGGCTCTTTTTACTGCCGCTGTATCATCTCTTCCCTCGACTACAATCACTTCTTTAATTATCATCTGAACGTTTTTCCTCATCAGGTGACATATAAAGAATCTCATCAGGATATACCATGTTGAGTTTCTCTCTCACCTGTTTTTCTATATACTCGGGATCGTTAACATTCTCCAGTTCCTTCTGCTTGCTGCTCAGAGTCTCCTTCAGTTCCTCCTGCTGCTTTACGAGTTCGTGCTTCTGCTTTTCAAGTCTGACAATATTTACAGACGATAAAGCTATCGCACCTGCAACAAGGAGAATAATGAGAGCGATAATCACGCGCTTTCTGCTCCTGTTTTTCTGATATCTGCGTTCAGGAGCCTGCTCCATTATCTCTACTGTCTTCTCGGCTGCCCTGCGGCGCTTCTCCCTGCGCTGCTGACGCGCCTTGTCGAAATCCACAACATTGCTGTTCCTGTTAAATTCCCTGCTTCTGCTTCTTGGTTTTGACATAATTTTTACCTGACTTATAAATTATGAACCTGTAATGTGACTGATTTATGAAGAT
Source organism: Bacillota bacterium (assembly GCA_016293805.1). Lineage (GTDB taxonomy): Bacteria > Bacillota > Clostridia > Peptostreptococcales > Anaerovoracaceae > UMGS973. Next base: position 54,107 of record JAEDDI010000002.1, read on the forward strand.
TCCCTATAAATAGTTTGCAGGATTCTGCAGTACACCGTTCACTTCTACTTCGAAATGGCAGTGTGCCCCTGTGGAATTTCCGGTATTTCCTACCCTTGCAATGAGTTCTCCCTGTCCGACTCTGTCTCCTGCAGAAACAAGAAGTGCGCTGCAGTGGGCATAGGTTGTAACCATTCCGTTCTGATGGTTAATTTTAATGTAGTTGCCGTAGCTGTAGTTATATGTGGCAACAACCACGATACCTCCATCCGCAGCATATATTGGGTTGCCGGCTGCACATGCCATGTCTATTCCTCTGTGAAGCCTTCCCCATCTCATGCCGAATCCCGATGACCAGTATCCTGCCGGACACGGATTTATCAGATGGCCTGAACCAACATATGACGGTCTCTTCTTGGTTCCAACATAAATGATCTTCGTTACAGGTTCCCTGACTGTCTCCTCGGATATAACGTTTCTTGATTTCTCAATTCCGTTTTCGCATTCAACGACAGCAGTCACTTTAACCTTACCCTTTACACCCTTCTGATGAACCTTTGTGTCTCCTTCATACAAAGAATCTGTTTTGACTCTCTTAACCTTATAATCCTTCTTTTCAGTGTAGACTTTTGTCTCTTTTGTAACAACAGTTACAAGCGGATCGTTTTCAGACACAAGCACGGTTCCGTCTTCTTTAAGTTTTTCCGAAAGGTTCGGATTGAGCGCTTTAAGATATGAAGAGCTCATATTGTATCTGTCTCCGATTGTCGACGCTGTGTCAGATAATCTGACATCATATTCCAGAGGAATGCCGCCTGCAAGAATCGTATTTTCTGCAGCCTCTTCATTCATCAGTTTACCAATGGTAGTGGTAACATCTCTTGTCGTAACATTCTCCCTGAACCCGATATAGTCGTACTCTGTATCAGAGTCTGTATATCTTGAAAGAATATCCGAAAGGATTTCCTCCGCTGTTTCTTTTGTGTCTACAGTCGCAATGCGCCTGTCCCCTGCATATATTCCACATGCGGAAGCCTTAGTATCCTGCATGTATGTAAGCTTTGCAAGAACCTCGTCGGCGTCATCTGCATGTCTGTTGAGAATAACAACCTTCCTGAAACTGAAGTCCCTGTTTATATCAACCTGTACATCAACACCGTATTCTTTTGTCAGTCCCTTTCCTGCAACCTCAACCACCCTGGATACGGTTTCCTGGTTCTTGACAAGACCAAGAACCCTTCCGTTATATGAATACTCATATCCTGTAGCATAGTTAAATACCGATATCATACAGATTGCAACGATGGCTGCGCCTGCCCCGTACCTGACTATGGTCATACGGTTTTCCCAGAGCATTCCGATGCCAAAGACTGCACGTTTTCTTATACGGTAATAAAGGAATGACAGGTTATCGTATATTATTCCCTGAAGAAAGTCGTGACTTGAAACAAGCTTTGCAGCAAGCATTCCAAGTCCGCCCGGTGTTTCGGCAGATAAAAACGAAGAAACCGCTCTCCATGCTTTTTTTGCTGCAACTCTGATGAATCTCCTGTCCTTTTCAAGCTGCTCAAAAGTGATATCAATCCAGTAGTCGCATACATCCTGCATCCATGCTGCCATGCCGGCAAACTTTCCCATCCTGTCTATTGATAGCGCTTCGGCTGCTTTTCCTGCGGCTTTTTTTGCCCTGCGGCCTGCAGAGTATATCGCATTTTCAATAAAGCCCGCAGCCTTTACGAACGCATCATCAACACAGTCCTGAAGCTTCTGATTTGCTTTGCGTATCCTGTTTATTCTGTTTTTCTTTACTTCCGGTGTTTTAGCCATTGGGCAGCTTCTCCCATTCTCCGGCTGAAGCATTCACATCTCTGGCCGGATTCATCATCAATGCCTGTATCAAGGCATTTGTCACATTTATATTTCACATCCATATAGTCGGCCGAAAAATTGTTTTCTGTAAGGAGAAACGCTTTTTCAGCCTTCAGTGATTCAATTTCATTTTTCAGTTTTTCTCTTGCTCCCTCTCCTCCTCTGAACATGGATTTTGAGAGTCCTATTCCTGCATTTCTGAGCCTGTCTTCAATGTCCTTAAGCGCAGGAACACGCATGAACACTTCCTGCCTTCGCGCTTCAGCCTCACTTTCAGCATTCTCACGAATATGTTCGTAATATGCGAGAACATTCTTCATGGAAATCTTCTTTCCGACTCCCTCAGCAGATGTTCCGTCAGATTTACGCGACTCTTCATGCCAGTTTTCAAGCACCTTGTTAACATAATTTATATTCGGACTGGATATTCCGCTCGTTTTACCGCATGCCTCCAGAATTCTGTCCAGGCTGAAATGATAGATGTCAATCCATCTGTCCATCATTTCCTCTTCATTCTCTGTCCAGTTTCTGTTGAATCCGAGAGCTTTGAATATACGCCTGTATATCTGTTTTCTCTCATCCTCCTTTTCGAGGAAGGCATTAACTTCATCTGCATTTGACAGTCCTTCTTTTATCCAGTTGTTCAGCACTTTTCCTACATATCTGTAAGATGTTTTTCCTGCCTTGGCACAGTGGCTGTAGGCACAAAGTATCACTTCAGGGTCCGCATTCAGATCAGTAATCCATTCTTCGACAGCCTTGACTTCTGTCCCGCTCATCGGATGGGCTGATATCAGTTCAATCTGTGATATAAGCCATTTGAGTTCATCATCTCCAAGAGGCCCCATCTGTTCTTCCTTATGAGGAACGTCCGATGATTCTCCCTTGACCGACAGAAACTCTATATCATTTCCGAATGCCCGTATGACGCCGGCTTTTTCCCAGTACTCAAAGGCTTTTTCGGCAGTCTCCTCATCAATACCAAGATCGTCTGCAATCTGTCTCACAGACATGTCTATCGAAAGCTGGGCGTGCATAAGCGAATAAATATAAACCTTGACGTAATCCCCCGGAGCATTAACCATATACTCTGATATAAATATATTCTCAATATATGTATCATGAAGATACCAGTTGTCCTTTTTTGATGTTACAAGGCCCATTAAATTCTCCCGCTCTGTGCTTTATTCGTAAACTTTGTGAACTGAGGCTGCCATGTCAGTTCGCAGGTTCCAGTCGATCCGTTACGGTGCTTGGCAATTATGACTTCACATGTATTCGGATTCTCTGTATCTGAATTGTAGTAATCGTCACGATACAGCAGCATTACCACATCAGCATCCTGTTCTATTGATCCCGATTCTCTCAGGTCTGACATCATCGGTCTCTTGTCTCCGCGCTGCTCAACTGCTCTTGAAAGCTGTGAAAGCACGATTACCGGGCAGTCCATCTCCCTTGCAAGAGCCTTGATGCCTCTTGAAATCGATGATATTTCCTGCTGACGGTTGTCTTCATTACCTGAGCTTTCCATAAGCTGAAGATAGTCAATCATCACAAGATCCAGCCCTTTTTCAGCCTTGACTCTTCTGCATTTGTTCTTCATTTCCATAAGCGATATGCCTGGAGTATCATCGATTATAATGTCAGTATTTGAAATTGTATCAATTGCGATTGCGATTCTGTCCCAGTCCTTTGTTTCGAGCAAACCGGATTTTATCTTAGACAGATCAGTTCTCGATTCAACGGCAATCATTCTTTCCCCCAGCTGCTCCTTAGCCATTTCAAGGCTGAACACAAGCACCGATGCACCGCCTTTAACCGCAGCGTTCTGTGCAATATTCAGCGCCAGAGCAGTCTTTCCCATTGAAGGTCTTGCCGCAATTATTATCATATCGGATTTCTGAAGACCATTGAGAATTCTGTCAATATCGATGAATCCTGTGGTCACGCCTGTGAGAGCTCCTGCATTTTCAGAAAGCATGCTCATTCTTTCGACATTGGCTGAAAGAATGTCTTCAATAGGAGTAAAATCCCTCACCTGTCTTTCCTGCCCTATTTCAAGAACCTTCTTCTCTGCAAAGTCCAGTATTCTGTCGACATCTATGCTGTCCTCGAAACTCTTTTCAGTAATATTCATAGAAACCTCTATCAGACTCCTGAGGGCTGATTTTTCGGATATTATCCGGGCATATTCGCCCGCATTTGCCACTGATACTGCTTCACCGCAGAGTTTTGTGACATAACCTCTTCCGCCTACCATATCAAGAGAATTTCTCCTGTGCAGTTCCTCTGAAACCGTTATCGAGTCAACAGGCTGACCTTTTTTGTAAAGTGAAATTATCACTTCAAAAATCTCTCTGTTCACCCTGCTGTAAAAGTTCTCCGGAATCAGTGTTTCAGCTATGTTCAGCATGGCATCATTCGATGTCATAGCCGCGCCCAGTACAGAGCGTTCTGCATCCTCATTATGAGGAGGGATTCTTTGTGCCATATAAATCCTCTCTTTATTCTATCTCAACCTTAACCTTCAGCTGTGCAGTCACTTCATGGAAAAGCTTTACTGCAACATCAAACTCTCCCGCAGCTTTGATAGGATTTCCTAAAGCTATTTTCTTTCTGTCAATATCTGCTCCGAATGTATCTCTCACGGCATCTGCTATGTCTGCCGATGTAATCGAGCCAAACAGTTTTCCGCTTTCGCCGCCCTTTGTCTTTATTACAACAGGTCCTGCCTCTATTGTCTTTCTGACTTCCTCGGCTGCATTCCTGTTCTGTTCATAAAGTGCCGCCTCTTCGGCTTTCTGCCTTTCGAGAGCCTTCATATTCCTGTCGTTTGCCTCTACTGCAAGATTTCTCTTGAAAAGCATATTTCTCGCATATCCGTCACTAACCTTGACTACTTCACCTGCTTTTCCTGTTCCTTTAACATCCTGTAAAAGTATAACTTTCATATTCTATGTCTCCTTTATCTTAATTCTTCGAGTATTCCCATTATCCTGTCTATCGCTTCCTCCGGCGCCAGGTCTGTCTGCGCACCCGCTGTTGTGAGATGACCGCCTCCGCCCATCGTTTCCATTATGCACTGGACGTTTACCTCTCCGAGGGAACGCGCTGAAATTACAGTCCTTCCTGTATTGTCAATTCCCGCAACAAAACTTGCCTTGACTCCCTTGACTGTAAGAAGTTCATCAGCTACCTGTGAATCTATTATAGCCGCATCAATATGAGGTATGTTCTGCACAGCTGTAGCTATGCCGTAATCGTCTATTACTGCATTGGCAAGCGCAATAGCTCTCAGCCTGAATGTATCCGTGTCTATTCTGAAAAACCTCTTTACCGCTGTCGTATCGGCTCCGGCTCTCTTCAGCCACGCTGCCGCCTCGAAGGTGCGCACACCTGTCTGCATTGCAAATCTGTTGGTATCTACAGTTATACCTCCAAGAAGAGCCTCTGCCTCAAGCTTTGAAATTGTCTTCTTGGCATTTGCAAACTGTAGCATTTCTGTAACAAGTTCACATGTTGATGATGCATAAGGCTCCATGTATGAAAGCGTCGCCTCAATGGCATCCGCCGCCATTCTGTGGTGGTCTATCAGTACCAGATTATTTGCCTTCTCAATTATTTCCGGTGCTTCGACGAGCATCATTCTGTGAGTGTCCAGTAAAACCACAAGAGTATCCTCGTCCATCACGCTCAGGGCCCGTTCAGTATTGACAATCATATATTCTTCAGAATTTATGGCCTGTTCGTATACTTCCGAAAGAGTATCGTTATATTCATTTACTACTATATATATTTCCTTTGCAAATTCCCTCGCAAGTCTGTGCATGCCAAGCGATGCGCCGAATGCATCCATATCCGGATAACTGTGCCCCATGATTATGACATTTGATGCCGCCTCAACCAGCTGTTTGAATCCGTACCATATTATTCTTGATTTTCCCTTATTGCTCTTTTCGACAGCCTTGGTTCTGCCTCCATAGTATTCAATCTTCTGACCGTGCTTGACTACAGCCTGGTCTCCGCCACGTCCGAGAGCGAGGTTAAGTCCGTCCTGCGCCCACTTGTCATTTATATGAAACGACTTTCCCTGAAGCCCTATTCCCATGCTGAGAGTCACCGGAAAATCCGCTTCTGTCTCTATTTCTCTAACCATATCGAGAACAGAAAACTTATCGGTCTTGAGCCATTCGTAAAACTGGTGTTCAAATACAAGGAAATACATGTCGTCACTGTATCTTGTAACCGATGCCTGAATTTTGGAAGCCCACTGTCTGATGCATCTGTCTATATCCGTATCAAGCTTCATCTTATTCTCATCGGCTGTAACATTTTCAAGTTCATCGTAGTTGTCCACATGAACTATCGCCATACATACCCTCTGGTCATTGAATGTCTTCTTGAGTTTTTCGTAGTTTGTTCTCTCGTGGAAATACACGGCAAGCTCAGGACCGCCTTCAATTTTTTCCACATCCAGCCTGAAAACCTTATCGTTTGTTCTGAAATACGAAAGTTTGGCTTCGCCCTCAGCGGCCTGCAGATATTTCGCGTAGCTTATTGATGTGATTGCATAGATATTGATTCCTTCAAGCTTGCTGTAGACAAACACTTCATCAATATTGCTGCTTGAATTCAGAACATTTCCCGCCTCATCCACTACGCACACCGGCACACCGGCATATCTGCATATCGCATCAATGGTTTCTTTTTTCATACTCTGACTCCGATTTTTCCTTTAAGATTAACGAGTGCATCAACTATTCCGGATACATAAAGCACTGTACTTCCTATATTGCTGACCATAAGGATAACAGTGAGTATAACCCAGAGGGGTCTGGGCCATCCTCTCATATGGAAGATATATGCTATAAGGCTTATTCCCTGAAAAGCAAATACAGCTCTGAAAAGAACATAAACATTTGCATTGACCGCTTCTGAAAAACTGAACACTTCAGCATAGTTAAGCACCCATGCAAGCATTGATACTGCAACCCATCCTATCAGCCCTGATCTTGTGAGTGAAAACTCACGGACAGGTTTCATTTTCCTGAAGCCGGAATCCTTTTTTCTGAGGATTCTGTGCGCTGCTGCACATTCGGCATATGCTGCAACCGCACTCCAGATGATAAACACAGAAGGAAGAAGCAGTGCCATTGTCTGATAAAGTTTCCTGTAAAACTCGGTCATCTCGGCAGTACTCATATTATCAAGTCCGAAGAGTTTAGCATATTCAGCATTTTCGGCCAGCATACTGCTCATAATATCTATATTCTGATTTATCTGGCTGCTGAAACCCTCCCCGAAAAGGCTGCTTATGGCGATTATTACAAGACAGCCAAACGAACCGTAAAGCGTCCCTATGCCAATCACCTTATATGTTTCAACTCCAAGTCCTGTTCCTCTCGAAACAACACCTGCAGAAAAAACTATAGCTGCTGCAAATACCAGTAGTGTGTACATTAATCTCTTTTCTCCAATCAATATATAGTCCATTATATTATATCACACAAGACCACCAATGCAAATATCAGCATATCCACAAATATGCCGTACTTTTTGAAAATAACTGTTGACATATTCTGCAATCGGATATATCATGATATTGTCTTAAGTGCTTAAGACAATATCAGAAAGGGGATTGACATAAATGTGGAAACTTGATGACAGCAGACCGATATATCCTCAGCTGAAAGAAATACTGCTGAGAGACATCATCACCGGGAAGTACAGCAGGGGAAGTGCTTTTCCGACAGTGAGAGATCTAGCTGAAACTGCAGGTGTGAACAGAAACACAATGCAGAGAGCCCTGTCAGAGCTCGAGTCAGAAGGTCTCATCATCACAAACAGAACAGCCGGACGCACCGTTACAGAAGATGGGGAACTGATTAATAGAATACGTGCAGATCTGGCAGATCGTATTGCTGACAGATTCATCGATGAAATGATGAGCATCAGCGTGGATATCAGCGAAGCAATTGCAATTCTTAACACGAAAGGGGAAAGGAAATGACAGACAAAATCTTAGAATGCCGCGGTATTTCAAAGAGATTCAGTTCAAAACTGGCGCTTGACTGTGTCAGCCTTGAAATCGGCAGCGGCAAAATCATCGGTCTTCTCGGACCGAACGGCAGCGGCAAAACAACACTTATTAAACTTGCCAACGGACTCATTCAGCCTACTGCAGGTGAAATACTTATAGGAGGAATGAAACCGTCTCCTTCAACAAAGAGCCTTGTGTCCTATCTTCCGGACAGAACGTATTTTGCAGACTGGATGAAAGTCAGAGATGTTTTCGATATGTTCGAAGGGTTCTATTCCGATTTTAACAGAGCCAAGGCGGATTCAATGGCGCATTCCATGGGAATAATGCAGGATGACAAAATAAAGACCATGTCCAAGGGCACCAAGGAGAAGGTTCAGCTTATACTTACAATGAGCAGAAATGCCATGCTTTATCTTCTCGATGAACCTATCGCAGGTGTTGACCCTGCTGCAAGAGATTTCATTCTTACAACTATTATCAACAACTACAATCCTGACGGAACAGTTATCATCTCAACTCACCTGATCTCTGATATTGAAAGGATTCTCGATGAGGTGGTATTTATCAGGGACGGTCAGGTTATCCTTCACGACAGTGTGGACTCCATCAAAGAGAAGGAAGGCAAATCAATAGACGAAGTGTTCAGAGATTCCTTCAGAATGTATCCTTCTATGGGAGGTGAATACAATGTTCGGTAAGCTTATAGGTTTTGAATTCAGATCCAGCATCAGAATGCTCGCGATAGTGTGGGCCGGCCTTGTGGCATCTTCGATTCTCTTCGGACTTTCGCTTAGAATTGCATCTTCAAGCGATTCCTTCAGTCTGTTCAGCGGGATAATCACTACAGTTTCGACAGTTCTTTTCATGGCGCTTTTCATAACTATGATTGTAATCACCGTCATGATTATAGTCCAGAGATTCTACAAGGGTCTTCTGGGTGAGGAAGGATATCTGATGCACACGCTTCCGGTAAAGGAATGGCAGCTCATAACCTCCAAGGGTATCTGTGCCACTGTATATATTGTTGCAGGATGCCTTGTGGGAATCCTTGCAATCCTGATTGTAACAGCAGTCACTGCGGGAACAACAGAATTCATCTCATTCAGTGACATACGCTTTGTGTTCAGTGAGTATCCGTCAACAGCACTGGTAACATTTGAGTCGATAGTCATTCTGATTCTGGCAGCTGTTGCATTTGTATATCAGGTATACACAAGCCTTGCAGTCGGACAGCTTGTAAACAAGCACAGAATACTGCTTGCAGTCGGTGCTTTCATAGGAATCAATGTTATAAAATCAGTTATTGAATCAATTACAGTTCTTACCCTTGGCAATTCAGATGCATTCGGGAGAAAGATGGAAATACTCTTCTCATCAGATACACCTGATGCGCTTCTAATCGGAGGACAGCCGTATATACTGTTCATAATAGCAGTAATCATAATTCAGATAGCTGTATTCCATATCGTGACAGAGAGACTTCTTTCACTAAAACTCAATCTTCAGTAACATAAAATCCTCCGTATCAGTTTTACGGAGGATTTATTATTCTATCAGTTATTTTCCTGGTCCTTCAGCATACAGCAGTTCTTGTATTTCTTTCCCGATCCGCACGGACACATTTCATTTCTTCCTATCTTGACTTCAGTTCTTCTGTATGTCTCAGGTTTTCTGTTCTGGTTTCTGTCAGGAACCTTCGCCCCTGCAGGAGGAGCTGAAACACCGCCCATTGACGCAGCTTCCGCTTTCTTCTCACTGCCTGTACCGATGACATTTCTTCTCTCGGATCTTGTCTGCACGGTTACGTTGTAGCAGAACTTGACTGTCTCTTCCTTAATCTCACCGATTAAATCTTCGAACATGTCAAATCCTTCATGAGCATATGCAGCGGCAGGATCCTGTTGTCCAAGTCCCCGAAGCCCTATGCCTTCCTTGAGCTGGTCCATTGCATCTATATGATCCATCCACAGATTATCGACTACTCTCAGAAGAATCATTCGTTCCACGTCACGCATTCTTTCTTCACCTATTTCGGCTTCTTTTTCTGCATACATGGCATCGAATTTCTCCATCACATCATCCATTAGTCTTTCCTGGGTCAGTGCCGGTTTTTCTTCTGCAGAATACTCAAGTCCTTCAAATCTGTCACAGATTCTTCTAAGCCCCTTGTTTATATCCTCTATGTTCCATTCACTGGCATGTTTTGATGATACTACAGTCTGCTCAACAATGCTTCCGCAGAGTTCTTCAGTCATATTGCGGATATACTCTCTGAGGTTCTCCCCTGTCAGAACCTTCTGGCGTTCTCCGTAGATTATTTCTCTCTGCTTGTTCATTACATTATCATACTGCAGAACGTATTTACGTATTCCGAAGTTCTTTCCTTCGACCTTCTTCTGCGCATTCTCGATTGACTTAGTCAGCATTCCCGATTCAATCGCCTCGTCATCTCCAACGCCCATCCTGTCTACAATTCCCTTCGCTCTTTCTCCTCCGAACAGTCTCATAAGGTCGTCTTCAAGCGAAATGAAGAACTGTGTGCATCCCGGGTCTCCCTGTCTTCCCGATCGGCCTCTCAGCTGGTTGTCGATACGTCTTGATTCGTGTCTTTCGGTACCTATTATGCAAAGTCCGCCAAGTTCTCTGACTTTAGCCTGTTCGTCTTTTCTCTCTTCCCTGAATTTTGCAAGAAGTTCTGCATAGTGTTTTCTTGCAGCAAGGAGTTCTTTATCATCGGATTCCACGAAACTTGTTGCAAATGCAATAGCCTCGCTGTCATAGCCCTCCTTCGACATCTCTCTTCTGGCCTCGAAATCCGGATTTCCTCCAAGTATTATGTCTGTACCACGGCCGGCCATATTAGTCGCAATTGTGACCATGTTGAACCTGCCTGCCTCAGCAACTATTTCTGCTTCCTTTTCGTGCTGCTTTGCGTTCAGGACATTATGCTTAATCCCCCTCTTCTTAAGTTTCGAGGAAATGTATTCTGATTTTTCAATCGATATTGTACCTACAAGAACAGGCTGCCCTGTCGCATGCACCTGTGCAATTCTGTCCACAATAGCATCAAACTTGCCTTTCTCTGTGGCATATATGGCATCCTGAAGATCCTGTCTTACAACCGGTTTGTTTGTAGGAATTTCCACAACATCCATGTTGTAGATTTCTCTGAATTCTTCTTCTTCAGTCTTTGCAGTACCTGTCATTCCTGCAAGTTTCTGATACATTCTGAAATAGTTCTGGATAGTAACTGTCGCCAGAGTCTTGGACTCCGAACGTACAAGAAGGCCTTCCTTTGCTTCGATGGCCTGATGAAGTCCGTTGGAGTATCTTCTTCCGAACATAAGTCTTCCTGTGAATTCATCGACGATTACAATTTCACCATCTTTAATGATATAGTCTATATCCTTGTGCATAAGGGCTCTTGCACGCAGCGCAGCCATCACATGGTGATTGATTTCCATATGCTCAGGATCCGAGAAGTTGTCAAGACCGAATGCCTTTTCACACTTGGTCACACCTGCATCTGTGAGTGCGACTGTCTTGTCCTTCTCGTCTGTTGTGAAGTCATCGTCTGCTCTGAGTGTCTTTACAAAGTCATCTGCCTGCCTGTAAAGATCTGTCGATTTATCCCCCTGTCCGGATATGATGAGCGGAGTTCTCGCCTCATCTATAAGGATAGAGTCGACTTCGTCTATGATTGCATAATTCAAAGGTCTCTGCATCATATTCTCTTCGTATGAAACCATATTGTCGCGAAGATAGTCGAAACCGAACTCGTTGTTTGTTCCGTATGTTATATCAGCCTGATAAGCGGCTTTTCTGTCCTTTGTTGAAACACCGTGAACAACGCATCCTACTGTCAGCCCCAGGAATGTATACAGTTTCCCCATCCATTCCATGTCTCGCTTTGCAAGATAGTCATTGACTGTTACAACATGAACGCCCTTCCCCTCAAGCGCATTCAGATAAACCGGCAGTGTTGCAACAAGTGTCTTACCTTCACCGGTCTTCATTTCAGCTATTCTGCCTTCATGAAGAACGATTCCGCCAATGAGCTGAACTCTGAAGTGCTTCATACCCAGGCTTCGAACAGCGCCTTCACGGCAGACTGCAAATGCCTCCACAAGAATATCATCGAGTGTCTCTCCATTTTTGAGACGTTCTCTGAATTCCTGCGTCTTTGCACGAAGTTCTTCATTGCTCAGAGCCTGCATCTTTTCATCAAGCTCCTCAATCTTATCTACGGTCCTGCCTATCTTTTTGATTTCTTTGGCATTCAGATCACCGAAGATTTTCTCCATAAATCCCATAACTTTTTCCTCCTATTCATCTGTTTCAGGCAGTGTCTCTACAGTCAGATTGATTTCAAGTGCTTTCCTTTCGTCTGCCTTTGTAACCTTTGCCCTGAACAGTTTATTATCGCATTCATATTCAAAACTGTCACCTGCGTCAGGGAGCTTGTTCAGCTCTCTAACAACCCATCCGTTTACAGTATTTGCATCTGTCTTGTCCTCAACATCAAAGAAATCGAACAGCTTGTCGATGTCTGTATTTGCCTTGACTCTGTAGCTGCCGTCATAAAGCGGCATTATCTCCTGAGATATTACAGTATCATGTTCATCATAGATTTCACCGACGAGTTCTTCTATAATATCCTCCATTGTGACTATTCCTGCCATCCCGCCGTACTCATCGATTATAACCGCCATGTGTGTCTTCTCGGTCTGGAGTTTTTTCAGCAGCACAGGAATCTTCATTGTCTCAGGTGCAAAAACAACAGGCGCTACATATTCACTTATCTCTGCGTGTCTTCCGTAAACATAATTATGGAAGTCTTTCTGGTTGAGAACGCCAAGTATGTTGTCTATTTCATCATCATAGACAGGAAGCCTTGAAAATCCGCTGTCTCTGAAAGTCTTGAGTATATCGTCCTTATTCTCATGAACATCTATTGCCATCACGTCAACTCTGGGCGTGAGAACATCCCATGCTTCAAGATCGTTGAATTCAATCGCATTCTGGATGAGTTCCGAGCGTTCCTCGTCGAATTCACCTTCTGTTTCAGCCTCCTCAACCATTGTGAGAAGTTCCTCCTCTGTAACGCCCTTGTCCTTGTCGATTTTAAAAATGAGACTGACCAGTCTCTTCCATGCCGAAAACAATATATTCAGCGGCTTGAATACGACCATCAGAATCTTTATTACCGGAGCCGATACCATTGAAAATGACTCCGGAGCCTCCTTAGCAAGACTCTTAGGGGTTATTTCTCCGAAAATTAGAACGGCAACTGTTGTCACGACTGTGGCCACAGTTGGACCCAGACTTCCAAAAATCTCCACAAACAGAAGAGTCGCTATTACTGTTGTAAGTATATTGACTATGTTATTCCCGATTAGAATTGTCGTCAGTAGTGTATCATAGTTATCGCTCAGTTCCAGAACGCGCCGCGCGCGTCTGCTTCCATCCGATGCCATGTTCTTGATTCTGATTCTGTTAAGCGATGTAAACGCTGTCTCTGTTGCGGAAAAATACCCCGACAGGAATATGAGAACAGCAATCGCCACTATATATCCTATTATTCTGCTTGTCAAATTTTCCTCCGAACATACGTAATTCAGATTAATTATACCAAATGACACACCTATTTCAAGAAAAAGGAGTGCAAAATAACTGCCTAAAGGCAGCTATTTCAACAAAATACCATAATTCATTTAACGACATGAGCTCTTATCCTCTGATATATGCGCTCAAATACCTTGATGATACATCCCACAGCAACTGCTGCGAATATACTTCCCTCTCTTACACCTTCAAGCCTTCCCAGACCTGCAAGACATATTACTGCAGCCGCGGCTATCATAATGACATCTGCAGCTATCTTAATATTCGCATATTTCTTTCCTGTAACAGTGGCTATGGCTCTGTTCAGAGCCTCTCCCGGAAGCATGGCAACTCCGCCTCTGAACTGAAGCCAGATGCCGAATCCGAGAACCACGCAGGAGATGAGCATGTACAATACCTGGTCAAGGTATGTGTCGACAGAAAGATTCCTTATGACATACACCCACATGTCAGTAAGGTATCCGTAGGCAAAAGCAAGGACAGTCTGTATTCCAATTTCAAGTTTGCTGCACTTTCCGCGAAGAATAATCACCTGGGCCGTAATCTGCATAATGCTCAGCACATTCAGCCATGTTCCAAACGACAGACACGTCAAAAGGAGCGAAACAGAATACGGAACAGAAGCAACCGGTGTTGTCCCAAGACCTGCCTTTGTTGAGAAGGCAACACCCAGAGCAGCTATGGCAAGACCGGTCAGGAATACAAGATATCTTCGAATCAGATTGTCTTTTCTTTCTTCCATATATCCTTCCGGAAACAATTAAAACACCGGTGTAATACTGTTTATTTCATAAGGTGTGCTCTGGTACACGATGTAGTTGAGCCAGTTCTGGTATATCAGGTTCGCATGAGACCTCCATGTAACCACCGGTTCTTTTGTGTCATCATCATCCGGGAAATAGTTTTTCGGAACCTTTATATCCAGCCCGAGAGCCTTGTCTCTGAAGTATTCATTGGCAAGTGTCTCTCCGTCATACTCGGAGTGTCCCATCACGAACACCTGTCTTCCTCTATCTGTCATGCATACATAAACCCCCGCTTCTTCAGATGAGGCAAGTATTTTGAGTTTTTTGCAGTTCTCTATATCTTTTCTGTCAACAGTGGTGTTTCTCGAGTGGGGAACCATAAATCTGTCATCAAATCCTCTCATGAGTATTGATTTCTTCCTGTCGCACTTATGCTCAAAAACTCCGAACATCTTTTCAGGAAGCGTCACCTTGGGAATTCCAAAATGGTAGTATAGGCCTGCCTGTGCGCCCCAGCAGATATGAAAAGTGCTGTACACATGGGTTCTTGACCACTCCATTATTGCACACAATTCCTTCCAGTATTCAACTTCCTCAAATTCGAGAAGTTCAACAGGAGCCCCCGTTATTATCATACCGTCAAAGAATCTGTCTTTTACGTCATCAAAAGTCGAATAGAATTTAAGCATGTGATCCCTTGAAACATTCTTCGCCTCATGGGTTTTCATCTGCATGAGTTCTAGTTCCACCTGAAGCGGAGTATTGCCCAGAACTCTTGCAAGCTGAGTTTCTGTTGCAATTTTTGTCGGCATCAGATTGAGCACAAGAATCTCAAGCGGACGGATTTCCTGTGAACCCGCTCTGCTGTTATCCATTACAAAAATATTCTCTTCTGTCAGCGTTTTGGTTGCCGGCAGTTTATCCGGAATAATTATCGGCATATACTTTCATCCCTTCCTAAATAGTTTATTCCAATGCCTGTGCGATATCTGCAATCAGGTCTTCAGCGTCCTCAAGACCGCATGAAAGTCGTACAAGATCAGGGCCGACTCCCGCAGCCACAAGCTCTTCATCATTCATCTGACGATGTGTTGAGCTTGCAGGATGAAGGCAGCATGTTCTCGCATCGGCAACATGTGTCTCAATTGCAGCAATTCTTAGTTTGGCCATGAATTCTTCAGCTGCCGCTCTTCCTCCCTTTACTCCAAAACTTACTACTCCGCATGAACCTTCCGGAAGATACTTCTGTGCAAGCTCATAGTTTTCATCCCCTTCAAGACCGCAGTATTTGACCCATGCAATGCGGTCATGTCCTTCAAGGAATCTTGCAACAGCAAGACCATTGTCCGCATGTCTCCTCATTCTTACATGAAGGCTTTCAAGTCCCAGATTAAGCAGATATGCGTTCTGAGGGGACTGGATTGAACCGAAATCTCTCATCAGCTGTACTGTCGCCTTGGTAATATATGCTCCTTCTTTTCCGAATCTTTCTGCATATGTTACTCCATGATAACTATCATCAGGTTCACACAGCCCCGGATACTTGTCAGCATGACTTAGCCAGTCGAATCTTCCTGAATCAACTATGCATCCGCCGACTCCCGCGCCGTGTCCGTCCATGTACTTTGTTGTAGAGTGAGTAACGATATCCGCACCCCATTCAAACGGTCTGCAGTGAACAGGTGTTGCAAATGTATTATCGATTATAAGGGGGACTCCGTGTCTGTGGGCAGCATCAGCAAACCTTTCGATATCAAGCACTGTAAGTGCAGGGTTTGCAATCGTCTCACCAAAGACTGCCTTTGTGTTCGGTCTGAATGCAGCATCAAGCTCCTCATCTGTGGCATGTGGAGAAACAAATGTGAATTCAATTCCCATTTTCTTCATTGTTACAGCGAAAAGATTGTATGTTCCGCCGTAGATTGTTGATGATGAGATGATGTGATCCCCGCATGAAGCGATATTGAACACAGCATAAAAATTCGCAGCCTGACCTGAAGATGTCAGCATTGCAGCCGTACCTCCTTCAAGCGATGCAATCTTGGCTGCCACATAATCGTTTGTTGGGTTCTGAAGCCTTGTATAGAAATACCCTGATGCTTCAAGATCAAACAGTTTACCCATCTCCTGGCTTGTACTGTATTTAAAAGTAGTGCTCTGTATAATCGGAATCTGTCTTGGTTCTCCGTTGCCCGGAGTATACCCGTCCTGAACACATTTTGTTCCTATTCCTTTATTCATATATATTTCCTCCTAAAAAAATTAAGGCGACCTGGTCACGCCAAAATCGCCTTTAGTAATCTTAACAGTTTAAGATTAAACCAAAGGCGTGCTGCACATCATCATAGTCATATTAAATTTTCCAAATGATGAAAAACGCATGTCCTTCCTCCAGTATTCACATAGCTATATCAAGATTAATTGTATTCTTCCTACATATTTTTGTCAACAAAAACATCAAAAACAACAAAAGGAGACGGAAAATGGTAAATTCCGCCTCCAGAATGTCAGTCTTCTTTTCTCATTTCAGCAACAGCAATGAATATGAGCAGAATCATCATAAGAGCAAACAGTGCCGGCCATTTGAAAACAGATATATCTATTCCTGTCTTCACATGTGCTGATACTCCCTGGGGCACAGCTCCCTTAACAGATATGCTCTGTTTCTCATCATTGATATCATGATGCGCTGCAACCTTGTATCTGTTATCTATATACAGTGTTTCAAACACAACAAACTCTCTGCCTCTCATTCTGTCTTCATCGAACGGAAACTCAACCGTCACCTCACCGTCTGACTCTTCCGGTATGAAGAAACAATATCCCTTCACCTTCTGCCCATCTATAAGAAACGGTTTTCCCGAAGCCTTGTCCATCAGAGTTCCCCATACACAGTATTCTCTTCCCGGTATAAGATTAGTGTAGCTTACTCTGTCTGTTATCTTTCCTCTCTCAAAGCCGGCACTTGTCTTTATCATCGGAAGTCTCACTGTCTGCTCGGCACACGAAATGTCCTCATGCGATGCAATAAGAACGCCATCACAGTAAATTCTTTCAAATACTGCTACACTTCTGCCCTCTAAACCTTCTGCATCCATATCAAAGGTTATTTCAATGCTGCCTGATGATTCTTCAGCAGTAAATGTCTTCTCCGACCAGGTTCCATAGATTTCTTTTCCTGTTTTGCAGTCATGAAGTTCTCCCTTCACTGTGTACTCTCTTCCCTTTTCAAGTCCGCTGTACAACACATTGTCACGAACTGTGAGCCTGCCGGCGAATGCTATCTTCTCCCCTGTAAGCGCATCCGATGCAGATGTACCTATTTCAGGAAAGGATACAGTCTGCATTGCGTCACCACTGTCAGTATGTGACGCTATAAGTCTGCCGTCCAGATAGATTCTCTCAAAGATAACAGCTTCTCTGCCCTTCATATCTTCCGCGTCGAATGTATATTCAATTTCAACGCTGCCCGATGCATCTGCAGTAAATGCTTTTTTCGCAGAGGCAAGAACCCTGCCGCAGTCTTTATCAATAACCTCTCCTTCTGCAGTATACGTTCTGCCCGCATCAAACCCCGAATAGGTGATAACATCCGTTACCGTAACACTTCCTGATGCATACGCTGTTCTGTTGCCCGGATGAATATAGTATGCGGAAGTTCTGATCTCAGGCGCAGTTGACGGTGTAACAGGTATATCTTTTCGTCTGTTGACAACAGGTTTCACATCAGGACCGTCGCCTGCATTAATAAGTACCGGGACTGCATCAGATCCTGTGCTCTGTCTTTCCAGCACCTGGGTTTTGCTGCTCCTTACTTCGCATTCTGCTCCTCCTGCTTCACCTTTCGGACTTACATATTCATCCAGTGTATAATACGATGACATTTCAAGAATTCCATCTTCTGAAAAATCAAAAACTGTATATGCTCCGTCCTGCAATGTGATTTTTTCTCCGCCTTTTATCTTCCTGCCGGCTGTTTCAAGGAAGTAACTGTCTTCTTCTCTTGATATGACTGCTGTAATCGTCCTTTCCTCAGAAAGTTCCAGTTTCACTTCAGTCATTTTATCATCCCCGGCAGATGCTTTAAGTGAAGCACTGCAGTAATATCCTGAAGATTTAGGCGCATATGAAATTCTTCTGCCGTCAAACTGACCCTCAAATCCATAGTCTGAAACAGAAACATTCAGAGTTTTCCCTCCCGGCATTGTGATTTTTCTGTTTCCTTCTATTACAGTTGTCACAACTGCAGCATCAGCATATCGTTTCACGGTAATTTCCTCATCTGCAAACTCACGGTCAAGATCTGTACCCTCAAATGAAGGCATCGGATATCTGTCTGACACTCTGAATGTCAGTACAGCCTTTCCCTTCTCCTTCATGTATAGACTGCCATCTATTCCGTCTTTTTCAGAATATATTCTGACAGCTCCTTCAGGCCTGTCTTCTTCTCCTGCCCTGAACCAGAACTTTTCATCAGAAAGTTCATATCCTGTGCCTGCTGTTATCTCAGAAACATAGTATATTCCTTCAGGAAGTCTGTATTTTTCAGATGTATTTCCGTTCTTGTCAAATGAAATCACACCGACAAGACTTCCTTCCTTCGCATTCTTCAGTTTTTCTCCCGTATATATACCAAACACAGCACTGCTTCCCGGCATGAAACTGCCGCTGTTTTCGAACACTTTTTTCATATCTATCTGAACATCGCAGTACCTGTTTCTGAATACCGCATTCTTCCATACAAGAGGTGTATGCATATTCACATATGACAGCGTAATTTCCTGTGACTTTTCCTCCGGTACGTATCCGGCAGGACTTTCCAGTTCCCTTACAATATATGTTCCAAGCGGCAGAGGTTCCGATACAGCTCTTCCGTCATCTCCGGAGGTTATAACTGATACCAGATCAGATACGGCATACCTCTGGGTTCTGTAAATATTTGAAACTTCAATCACTCCAGAATTCACGCCTTCATCTGTCGTTATCTGATAGATATCCGCTCTGTACCCATCTCCGTATACCACACTGCACGGTGCATCACTCCCGTTTTTTGTCAGTATCTCTATTGTGTAATATACGTCCTTGTCTGCTTCTCCTCTGTGCTGATATGACCTTACGATGAGGTTATCACTTTCATACGCTGTATGTTTTCTTCTGTCAGATGACAGTTTTGAATACCAGTCGAGTATATGCTCTTCTATATTCCCCTCTCCATCTATCCTCGATGCTCTTATCTGGGGTGTTACAATATCATAATCGGCAGAAACAGCGTCAAGAGGTACAGTAACCAGCGCTTTTGTCCATTCTCCCATTGTTGATATTTCTGTTTTCACACCGTCTTCACCCTTAAGGTATACAGGCACTTCCCTTTCTTCGGATATGAAAACATCTTTTCCGTCTTTCCTTTCATGAACATAGCCTGCACCTGTCACAATTTCAGGTCTTGTTTCGCTCTGTCCTGAGATTTCTGTCACTGCCTTTTGCCCATCAGCGGCAGATAATATATCAAATCCGTCGAACGACATCGAAAATCCGTAGTCATTATCACTTCTCTGCGTATACCTTATATCAAATATCTCGACTTTCGCGTTTTCAAAATCCCCTTCACCTGTACATTCGTTCCATATGAAAGAATCTCCGTCGGTGCATAAAACTATGTATTCACCGCCCTTTTCCATCAGAACATACGGCGTGCTGTCCCATGCCTCCTGTGTCCATCCTTCTGACTGTTTCATTGCGACATACCTGTCCGAAGGAGAAACAGCATTTCCAAAGGAATCACTGTCAACCCACTGAGGGTTTTCTTCATATGACAGTTTCTCTCCGTTTCTTGTGCATGATACTGTAAGAACTCTGTACCCTCCGCCGGACTGTATCAGCGCAAAGTCTCCTGCAGCAGCATCTTCCGCAAGGACTGCACCGTACTTCCATTCGAAAGATGTTTTTGTCACACCGTCTCTTGTCTCCCTCTCAAAATCCGCTTCTTTCAGAACATAGTTTTCAAAGTATGACGGCAGATATCTTTTCTCTGACAGAGAACTAAAATCTCTTACGTTTCCGTCCCAGTCCTCTTCTTCCGCACCATCGGCATGAAAAACATATGCTCTGTATCCGTAGTCCAGTTCGTTTCCCTTTGATACAGCATTGCCTCCTTCAAGTTCTCTGCCCGACGTGTAAGATGAAAGAGGATTCCCCGAATCTCCTCCCATCGTATACGGAGTCGAATCATCAACTGTAACTTCAGGAGTTCCCCCTCTTATCGTTGCCGACGCTTTTCTGCCTGTTACAGTCTTAATTATCCTTACAGATGTAAGGTTGACTCCTCCCGGTGTGTACGACATTGTACACACTACATCGTATCTGTATCTGTATAGGCTGTCTTCTGTCTCATATGTGTAATTCAGCTTCGAAGGACCTGCACAAGGTGTCACATACATGCTCATGTTCCGGTTTTCTTCAGATACCTTCCTTTCAAGCAGTCTCCACAATCTGCCTCCCGATTCAGTTTCAGCACTTCCCGTCTCGTATACGCTGCCGGTAAATTCTCTCCCCAGTATATCTTTAATTGCCTCATCTTCACTTGAAGAATGTGTCCTTGCCGATATCGGAATATCAATCTTCTCATCAGTTTCGCTGCTGTAAAACATAGGCCCCTGCGAACCGTCATTGAGGAGAATATCTTCCCCTGCAAATATTCCGAATACGGCGCCGGCAAGATTCGCCGCTTTTTCAAATACTGCCTTAAGATAACTTATACCCGTCTTATCGTCGACAGCCTCTTCAAATCCTGTAAATTCCTCGCCCTGCTTCAGTATCTCAATACGTCCCCTTACCTGACTGTTTGTAAGCTTCACCGTATGATACACCTTTGAATACGGATAGTCTTCTTCACTGTACGAAGGATCCGCCGGACTCCTGTTTCCATCGCAGTCTATCATCTGTCCAAAGTTTCCGTTTTCATGGACAGGTTCATTCCCGACTTCAAACGTATAAATATTCAGAACTTCATCAACTTCCCTGAATCCCTGAAAAGTATTTGAATCAATAGAGTAATATGGTACCAGGTCCTCATATTCCGAACCCGGTATTCCTCCGTAGACTGCATTGTTCTCGCTCTCCTCGGAATCATATCTTTTATCTGAGGGATTGCCGTTCTCATCATATGTTCCGAGGAAGTATCCTTCAGGAACACAGAATTCCTCCACCTGATATATTCCATAAGGCAGATCATACCTGATTACAAACTCTCCCGCATCGTTTAATACAAATTCATCAGAACCGTCATGTGATGTAATAGAACTGCCGTTTGGCAGAAGTCTGCCGTATCCTGCGGCACTTTCAGGATTATCAAGAGAAGGATCTCCCATGTACCTTACACGTACCCTGGTACCCTTCATAGGAACTTTTTTTCCGGTCTCACTGTTCACCTTCTCAAGTTTGATCCTGTTCTCCTGAAGTTTATCGTAAACACCATAGACATATATATCATCATACTTTCCTTCTCCACTGTATCCATATTTCTCATAAGTGCTGCATTCAGACACTGTGCATGTGAATTTCTCAAGAACATAATTATCATCGTCGGCTATGACCTCTTCTATCATGTATTCTCCATAAGGCACACCTTTTACAAGAAGTTTGCCGTTCTTTCCCACCTTCATCGGAGTGTCTTCACACGAGACTCCTCCTCCGGTCTTTGACACTCTGTAAACAGCAGTCATATCGTCAAGCACTCCATCATATACATATCTTAATGCTGCATGTCCTTCGTGTCCTCCGGATTTAAGATATACCTTCCACTGTGACTTTTCTGAAAGCAGAGTGCCTGATGACTGCTTGTCCCTGAAGACAGAAGTATTTTCGTTCTCCTTAAGTATCTCAATTTTTCCGGTATGAATATCGTTTCTGAAAACTTCTCCCCGGCCTGCACCTGAATAGCTGAAAGTGCCTCCTGAAAACGAGAAAAAGGATCCTTCCTCATCAGCAAATTCATCATTTTCCCCCTTAAGCTGCGCAGTCCCGGAAGGTGTATCAACTTTCATTGTGATCTTAGTGTCACTCCATGATACATCACTTAATGCACATTCTCTGACATCCTCTGCATGGGCTTCATATGATACAGTAAATTTCCTCACTGTGTTTCCTTCCGGTTCCATGTACATTCCTCCTGGAACCGATGTTTCTCTTATCTCATAATCGACAGAAAATGACCACTTCGCATCTGTCGGCATAACTGTACATTCATGTATCACCTGACCGTCAGCATCTGTCTCTGTGTGAATCCTCTGACCGTATTCACACCCCTGTTCAAGAAATGCGCTTCCATCATCGAAAGGTCTGTCCTCAAGAGAGGCTGTGCTTCCCGATTCATCAAGTGTAACAGAATCCACTGCCTCCCCGTTCCTGTACAGGGTATATCCTGCAGCCAGACTGCCGTCCCCTCTTGCTGTCCCGGTATCGTTATCAAATCCTCCGTACAGGTCCTCCTTGGAAACATCAAATGAAAACTCCGGAACTGCCGGCATTACTCTCTCTCCTTCATTATCCTGCTGTCCGCTCCTGCCGTTTGTTACAGTGATAAAGTATGTGGCTCTTGACTGATATGATGAGCCTGATATCAGCGACTGGTCGTGAATGTTTCCGGCCTTTGTGTCCCTGAACCACAGCTGCATGCCCTGAACCCTGCTTACTCCCTCTATTGAGTTTTGTATCTCATAGCATCTGCTTCCATCTGCTGTAGCCTGAGATGGTGTCATATCCGGGGAATCTGAAGGTGCCTCCCATTTTACAGTAAATTTTCTGCCGGTTTTGGTAACAGTCAGTTTTCCCTTTATTCCTTCAGGATTCTTCACAGTTACATTTCCGTAGATGTCTCTCTTTCCGGCCTCATACATTCTTACTGTATCAGGATTTCCCGCAACCTCTGCCTGCCAGGTCCCATCTTCCTGCTGCGACAAAACAACAGGCGATGCCTTTGCCGAAGTTTCCTTTTCAAATGACTTCTTCACCGGCCTTGAATCACGGTTTCTTATCATGCTGATCATGAATCTGTAGATATCTTCTGCCGGTTTTCCCTTAATTATGTTATAGCAGTGATGAATATCTATATTTCTGCCGTTCCCATATTTCAGAACCGGATGTTTAGATGACCCCGCATAATTCAGATTGTCGCTTCCTGAAGCAGACAGTCTGTACTCCTGTGTAATTTCCCAGATTAGTATCTGAGTAGCCATATACCAGTCATCCCTGTTATATGACCCTCTGTCTCTCTTCGCATATATCGAGTCGAAGAAACCTATGGTACTCAGTGTTTTATCTGGAGCATCTGACTCATAACCATAAAGTACCGTATACCTGAGATTCTGCTGCTCACTCTTTTTCATTCCTGCAAAAGCGGGATGAGATGAAGCTGATTTAGAATAGTAGGTTGGTCCGTTGTCCGATAGTCCCAGCCCGTGTTCAAAACAGTATACCCGGTATTTTTCTCCCCCCTGTTTGAGAAGATATGCGTGCTTACTGCCTTCTACCTCATAGGAATACACTATATGTTTCTTCCCGTCATCTCCAAAGTAGTAAATCTGCATCAGTCCTCCCCCTGTCGGTCCAAGCGATGCTGTATCGGAAGAAAAGTATCGGCATCCGTTTCCTCCCGTAAGCACCGAGCCTTCTGAGTATGTTGCGCTGCCTCTGACAAGGCCTGCAAATGCCTCTGCAGGTATCACAGCCGTCAGCATGACTATACACAGTATCAGTGATATTTTCTTTTTCATTTCTATCTGTTTACCCCTTTCATCAGAAATGCGTATCCCCCGAACCGCAATTCCATTTTTTACCATATTCTACTTTACATCCACTGTACTGTCAACCATTATTTTCCATTTATTCCTTATTGCATCTATGTAAATGCATAAATAATATTGAATCGTTTACATCTTTTTTCCCCGCAGCTCCTCGCGATTACGCAAAAGCACAAAAAAATGCGGAGCTTTCGCTCCGCAGATTTCATTATTCTATTTCATTACCGCACCGGTATTTGACGAAGATACAAGTCTTGAATATCTTTCAAGCCAGCCGCCCTTCACCTTTGGTTCAGGCTTAACATAATTCTTTCTTCTTTCGGCAAGTTCCTCATCTGAAACTCTGACACCGATCGAATAGTTCGGAATGTCTATATCTATAATATCGCCTTCTTTAACAAGACCGATCACTCCGCCATCTGCCGCCTCCGGACTTACATGTCCAATCGAAGCCCCTCTGCTTGCACCTGAGAATCTTCCGTCAGTAATAAGAGCAACAGTTTTGTCAAGCTTCATTCCTGCAAGAGCACTTGTAGGATTGAGCATTTCTCTCATTCCCGGTCCTCCCTTAGGACCTTCGTAACGGATTACAACAACTTCACCGTCTTTTATATCTCCTGCGTATATGGCTTCAATCGCCTCCTCTTCAGAATCAAATACTCTTGCCGGACCTGAATGCTTCAGCATTTCAGGAGCAACAGCGCTTCTCTTAACAACACATCCGTCTTCAGCAAGATTTCCAAACAGGATAGCAAGTCCTCCGGTTGGCGTATACGGATTATCAGCAGGTCTTATTGCCTCTTCATCTGTTATACGTGCCCCTTCGATGTTCTCGCCTACAGTTCTGCCTGTTACAGTTATAAGGGATGTATCAAGAAGTCCCTTTGAGGCGAGCTGAGCCATAACAGCAGGTACGCCGCCCGCATTGTTAAGGTCATGCATATGTGTACCGCCTGCAGGGGCAAGATGGCATAAATTCGGTGTCACTTCACTTATTTCATTAAATGTGTGAAGATCAACATCAACTCCTGCCTCATTTGCAATCGCAAGAAGGTGAAGCACGCTGTTTGATGAACATCCAAGAGCCATATCTGTTGTTATTGCATTTCTGATGCTCTTCTCGTTGATTATATCTCTTGCCCTGATATCTCTGTCGATCATCTCCATGATTGCCTGCCCTGCATGCTTTGCAAGCATGATTCTTCTGCTTGATACAGCAGGTATGCTTCCGTTACCCGGAAGCGCTATTCCTATGGCTTCGCAAAGACAGTTCATACTGTTTGCAGTGTACATTCCTGAGCACGATCCGCATCCCGGGCAGACATTCTGCTCATATTCAAGAAGACCATCATCATCGATGATTCCGGCCTTGTGCGCTCCAACAGCCTCAAACATCTTTGAAAGGCTTGTCTCAACACCGCCTACAAGTCCTGACATCATCGGACCGCCTGAACATACTACTGCCGGTATATTCATTCTTACTGCAGCCATTACCATGCCCGGAACAATCTTGTCACAGTTCGGAACAAGAACAGCCCCGTCAAATGCATGTGCTCTGATCATAGTTTCAACGCTGTCAGCGATAAGCTCACGGCTTGCAAGGGAATATTTCATTCCGATATGTCCCATAGCTATGCCGTCACATACGCCAATGGCAGGCACCATTACCGGTGTTCCGCCTGCCATTCTTACCCCGGCCTTAACCGCCTCTGTAATCTTGTCGAGGTGGATATGTCCGGGAACTATTTCACTGTGCGCTGACACTACGGCAATCAGAGGTCGCTCGAGTTCTTCCTTAGTATATCCCATTGCGTAGAACAGACTTCTTGCCGGCGCTTTCTCTGCACCGTCCATTACCTGATTGCGTTTTAATGTCATTGTATCTCTCCTGTTATTTCTTTAACCAGCTCATCATCTTTCTTAATTCCTCACCAACCTTGCAAAGAAGATGTTCTGCTTCTCTTCTTCTTGTTGCAAGGAACTTAGCCTTTCCGCCTGCCTTGAATTCCTGAATAAATTCGCTTGCAAATGTTCCGTCCTGAATTTCAGTAAGAACCTGCTTCATTTCTTTTCTTGTTTCTTCTGTAATCAGTCTTCTGCCTGTTCTGTAGTCACCGTATTCAGCTGTGTTTGAAATTGAATATCTCATCTTGTCGAAACCGCCTTCATTGATAAGGTCAACGATAAGTTTCATTTCATGGATACATTCGAAGTATGCCATTTCAGGAGCATATCCTGCTTCTACAAGAGTATCAAAACCTGCCTTCATAAGTTCAGTTACGCCGCCGCAAAGAACTGCCTGTTCACCGAATAAGTCAGTTTCTGTTTCTTCTCTGAATGTTGTCTCAAGGATACCTGCTCTTCCTGCTCCGATTCCGCTTGCATAAGCAAGAGCATAGTCCTTAGCTTTTCCTGAAGCATCCTGGTATACTGCGATAAGTGAAGGAACTCCTTTTCCCTCAACGTACTGGCTTCTTACTGTATGTCCCGGACCTTTAGGAGCAATCATTATTACATCATTTGAAGCCTTTGGCTGAATCTGGTTGAAGTGAATATTGAAACCGTGAGCAAATGCAAGGATATCTCCATCCTTCATATGCTTTTCAACCTGATTCTTGTAGATGTCTGCAGCAAGTTCATCCGGAACAAGCATCATTACAAGATCTCCTGCTTCTGCTGCTTCCTCAATTCCAAGAACCTTGATTCCTGCTGCCTCTGCCTTTGCAATGTGAGCTGAACCCGGTCTTAATCCTACTACTACATCAACGCCGCTTTCCTGAAGGTTCATTGCATGTGCGTGTCCCTGTGAACCAAATCCGATAATTGCAACGGTTTTACCGTCTAACATTCCTAAATTACAGTCTGTGTCATAATACTTGTTGATCATTTTCTTTTCTCCTTTTCTGATAATCTTTAAATCCTTTATTATTTATTTTTCAATACCTGTGATTCCGGTTCTGCAGATATCAATTATATCATAACATTCCAGCAAATCAAGAAACGCATCCAGTTTATCCGGGCTTCCTGTAAGTTCAAGAACCATGTCCGATCTGGTAAGGTTGATAATTTTCGCCCTGTATATATCAACTATTTCCTTGATTGCCGAGCGCTGAGTCTTGTCAGCATTGAGTTTAACCATCAGAAGTTCTCTGAAGAAACTCTTGTTCATATCGAGCGCCTTGACGCTCTTTACTACCTCCAGCTTCTCAATCTGAGCTATGAGTTGCTGAAGAGTAAGTGTTTCACCTTCAAATACTATTGTTATTCTGGATAACATCGGATCGTTTGTAGCCGATACTGTAAGCGAGTCGATATTGAATCCTCTTCTTCCGATAAGGCTTACAACTCTTGTCAGTACATTGGCAGTATTCTCAACATATACGGATACTACTTCTTTCTTAAGTGCCATATTCCCTACCTCCTTATTCAAATATCATCTCATCAACTGTAAGTCCGTTAGGAATCATTGGAAGAACCTTTTCCTCCATAACGATTTCACAGTCAATCCATACAGGACCTTCACACTTCAGAGCCTTTTCAAATGCCTCTTCGAACTCCTCCAGAGTGTCTGCTCTGAAGCCTGTACCGCCAAAGCCTTCTATTATCTTAACGAAGTCAGTCTTTCTTTCAGGTACTGTCTGAGAATGTCTGCCCTCAAAGAACTGGGACTGCCACTGATATACCATTCCGAGAACTCTGTTGTTCATTATAATGGTGATAACAGGAGTGTTTTCCGAAACCGCTGTACATGCCTCATTGAGATTCATGTGGAATGACCCGTCCCCTGTGAAATGAATAACTCTCTTGTCAGGATTACCGATCTGCGCACCGATTGCAGCTCCGTAGCCGTATCCCATTGTTCCAAGACCTCCGCTTGAAAGGAATCTTCTAGGAGCCTTGTGATTGATAAACTGTGCAGCCCACATCTGATGCTGCCCTACATCTGTAACGTAAATTGTATCATTGTCCGTATGTTCACATACATACTCTATAATCTGCTGAGGATTCATTATATCCGAATATCCCCTGATATGCATCGGTCTTTCCTTCTGCCATTTCTTCAGCTGCCTGATCCAGTCCTTGTGATCCTTCTCGTCTACGTGTTCAAGAACAGCGTCCAGAACCTCTCTGCAGTCTCCGTTTATACTGTAGTCAACGTAAACATTCTTGTTAATTTCACTTCTGTCTATGTCTATCTGTATAATCTTTGCCTTGGCTGCAAACTTCTTGGGATTAAGTGCAACTCTGTCACTGAATCTTGTTCCTATAGCTATAACAAGGTCTGCTTCTGCAATCGCCTTGTTTGCAGCGAATGAACCGTGCATACCGAGAAGTCCGAATGATCTTTCGTTATCTGAAGGAACTGCGCCGGACGCCATCATTGTATTAACAGCAGGAATGTCAGCCTTCTCAAGAAGAGCAAGAACCTCACTGTCAGCTTCCGATGCTATGATTCCGCCGCCTGCATATACTACAGGTCTCTCTGCCTTGTTGATGAATTCTGCGAATTTCTCTGCCTTTGAGCCAAGATCTTCAACTTCCCTGCGAGCCAGTTCAAGAGGTTCAGCAGGAATATAGTTAATCATTGCCTCTGTAACATCCTTTGTAATATCTACAAGAACCGGACCCTTTCGTCCTTCGTTGGCGATTCTGAATGCATTTCTGAGAGCATCGGCAAGATCTTCCTTTTTGTTTACAAAATAGCTGTGCTTGGTTACAGGGAAAGTCACACCTGTAATACATATTTCCTGAAAGGCATCTCTGCCGACAAGTCCTGCTCCAACATTCGCAGTGATTGCAACCATTGGAATACTGTCCATATATGCTGTAGCTATACCTGTCACCAGATTGGTAGCACCAGGTCCGCTTGTTGCAAGCACAACGCCTGTCTTGCCTGTTGATCTTGCGTATCCGTCAGCAGCATGCGATGCACCCTGCTCATGAGCTGTAAGCACATGTCTGATCTGATCGCTGTGCTTGTATAAGGCGTCGTATATAACCATTGCCGCGCCGCCCGGATATCCGAAAATTGTATCAACGCCGTTTTCAAGTAATATCTCTACTACCATCTCTGCGCCTTTTATTTTCATCCTAATTGTCCTCCTTCAATGTTGTCGACTATCATTATCATCCAATTGCGTATAAATGTCAACAGAGAAAAATCAATTTTTTCGCATTTTTTGTATTATTGATACATATTTTTAAAAAATAATTTGTATTTAAGATACAATTTTATAGAAAAAATCGTTTTTTTCCATCTCAAAATTCATACTGTCTGTCTCTAATCACGCCGCCTGCCGCAAAGTTATACAGAAAAATTAATTCTTGACATTGAACGTTTTTTCATATATTGTTATTATCAACTGAAAAATCAATACCAAAGGCTTCGACGGAGACAGTAAGGATTCTGGCAGAGCTCACAGCGAGCTGCGGACAGTGAGAGCGCAGTACAAGAAAGCAGTTTCCCCAACATCACTCCTGAGCTTCGGGCTGAACTCCATTTTGGAAATTAGGCTCTGACGGGTTCTCCCGTAACAGAGAAGGCATATGATGGTATGCTGTCAGTATTGGGTGGTTAAGCAGAGAATTTACCTCTGTCCCATTACGGGGCAGAGGTTTTGTATTTATATGGAGGTAACAAGCAAATGTCAAATAATACAGTTGAATTCAGATGGCACGGCAGAGGCGGTCAGGGAGCCAAAACAGCCTGCATGTTCCTTGCAGAGGCAGCATTCAACTCCGGCAAAGATGTTCAGGGCTTTCCTGAATACGGTCCGGAAAGAATGGGGGCACCAATCACCGCATACAACAGAATCGCTGACGATCACTGCAGAGTGCACTCCAACATATACTATCCGGACTATGTAATAGTAGTTGATGAAACTCTCCTTCATACAGTTGATGTAGCAAAGGGTCTCAAAGACGATGGAGCTCTAATAGTCAATACTCAGAAGAGCGCAGATGAAATAAGACCGCTTGTCATGGGCGGCTATTCAGGCAGGATAGTAACAGTCGATGCCAAGAGAATATCAGAAGCCGCGCTCGGAAAGTACTTCCCGAACACCCCTATGCTGGCGGCAGCTGTCAAAGTAAGCGGAATCATACCTCAGGATGATTTCATCAAAGATATGGAAGAAAGCTACAGGCATAAATTTGCACGAAAACCTCATATAGTTGAAGGTAATATGAAAGCCCTTAAGGCTACACTTGAGGAGGTTTAAAATGACACTCAGAAAAACTAAAGCAAGCGAAATCAATGAAAAATGCACTTGGCAGGAACTGACACTGGGTGCAGAAATATATGAGCCTGCAACATCCAGACTGGTAAACACAGGCGAATGGAGAGTTGACAGGCCGGTGTTTCATCCCGACAAATGTAAACAGTGTCTGTTATGCTTCCCGTACTGTCCGGACAGCTCGATTCCGGTTGCTGACGGGAAGAGACAGGATTTTGATTACATGCACTGCAAGGGATGCGGCATATGCGCAAAAGTCTGCCCGTTCCAGGCTATATCTATGGTAAAGGAGGGAGAGTAAATGCCAAAAAGAGAGAGAAGATCAGGCAACGAGGCCGTTGCTGAAGCGATGAGACAGATTAATCCGGATGTTGTTGGAGCATTTCCTATTACTCCTTCCACAGAAATTCCACAGTATTTCTCATCATATGTAGCAAACGGAGACGTCGATACCGAGTTCATTGCAGTAGAGTCAGAACACAGCTCAATGTCAACATGCATAGGCGCTTCTGCAGCAGGAGCAAGAGCCATGACGGCAACATCAAGCTGCGGCCTTGCATACATGTGGGAACTTCTGTATGTTGCAGCATCTGACAGACTCCCTATAGTCATGTCAGTTGTAAACAGAGCTCTTTCCGGTCCGATTAATATCAACAATGACCATTCCGACTCAATGGGAGCAAGAGACTCAGGCTGGATTCAGATGTACGCAGAGGACAATCAGGAAGCATACGACAATCTGATTCAGTCGGTGCTGATTGCAGAAAAATGCAGACTTCCTGTAATGGCATGCCAGGACGGATTCATCACTTCCCACGGTGTTGCAAACATTGAAATCCTCGAAGATGATAAGGTTAAGGAATTCGTCGGAGAATACGAACCTGAAAACTATCTGCTGAAGCATGATAATCCGCTTGCAGTAGGGCCTTACGGAATCTCTCCTTACTATATGGAGATCAAGCGTGAGCAGGCACAGGCAATGAAGGATGCAATGCCTGTTATCCTTGAAGTCGGCAGAGAATTTGAGAAAATGACAGGAAGAGAATACAGATTCTTCGAAGAATATATGATGGACGATGCAGATGTCGCTCTTGTCGTAATCGGTTCAAGCGCGGGAACAGGCAAAGAGGCCGTTGATATGCTCAGAGCAGAAGGCAAAAAAGTCGGTCTTATCAAGCTTCGTGTATTCAGACCGTTCCCCAGAAGACCTCTTGCAGCGGCAATGTGCAAAGTTAAGGCAGTTGCAATCATGGACAAGGCCGAGAGTTTTTCAAACAGCGGCGGCCCTATGTTTGCAGAAGCCAGAAGTTCACTTTACGACCTTCCTGACAAGCCGTACTGCATTAACTACATATACGGCCTTGGCGGAAGAGATATCAGAGTTGATGATTTCTACGATATATACAATGACCTGTTCGAAATCATTGAGCAGGACGATCCGGGTGATGTCTACAGATATCTGGGAGTTAGGGACTCAAGATATGAAGAAGAGGAACAGCGCATGATAAAAGAAACTTATCATCCGGGAGCAGCCAGAGAATACGGCATAGATAAAGAAAAATATGAGGTGTAAGAAGTGGCATATAATTTAAAGAAAGAAGCAGAAAAAAAAGAACGTCTTGCAGGCGGCCACAGACTATGTGCAGGATGCGGTGCAGGTATAACTGTACGTGGAGTGCTCAGAGCACTTGAGCCAGAAGACAAGGCTGTAATCGTAAATGCAACAAGCTGCCTTGAAGTTTCAACATTCATGTATCCGTATACAGCGTATGAAGACAGTTTCATCCACTCGGCATTCGAAAATGCCGCGGCAACATGTGCAGGTGTTGAAAGAGCTTACAGAGCCCTCAGGGCAAGAGGCAAGGTTGAGGACAATTTCAAATTCATCACATTCGGCGGCGACGGCGGAACATACGACATCGGACTTCAGTCTCTCTCAGGTGCCATTGAAAGAGGGCACGACATGGTCTATGTGTGCTATGACAATGAAGCATATATGAACACAGGAATTCAGCGTTCATCCTCCACACCGAGATTTGCCGATGCGACAACATCTCCTGTGGGCTCAAAAACGCAGGGCAAGCAGCAGAATAAAAAAGATCTTACTGCAATCCTGGCGGCACACGGAAGCCCTTACGTTGCACAGACCGCACTTATCGGCAACATGAAAGATCTTCATGAAAAGGCAAGAAAAGCAATATACACTGAAGGAGCATGTTTCCTCAACGTCCTTTCACCTTGTCCAAGAGGCTGGAGATATGACGCTGCAGATCTTGCTGAAATATCAAAACTTGCAGTTGAAACATGCGTATGGCCTCTCTACGAGGTTGAAGATGGAGTATGGAATCTGACATACGAACCCAAAGAAAAGCTTCCTGTAGAAGATTTTCTCAGAAAACAGGGAAGATTCGCACACATGTTCAAGCCAGGCAATGAGTGGATGATAGAAGAAGCTCAGGAATACGTGGACAGGAAATGGGCACAGCTTCTCGCAAGATGCAACAGATAGATAAAAAGCAGCGGACCGCGAACCGCTGCTTTTTAGCATATAAACCAAAAGAGAGTATTCACCGGCTAGAGAACACAATAAACTCCGGATATACTCTCTTTTAACCTTCATTTATAGTTGAGGTTTGTGACTGAATATATATATAATACCATAAAATGTGCTGATTGGAAGAATAAATTCCTCAATTATGCAAGATATAATGAAGTTTTGCATGAAAGCAGATGAAAAAATTCATTGAATTTTCCGACAGTTGATGTATAATTCAATATAAGGAGAGGAATAGTTATGCAGTACAACGACAATATATACAAAACTATAGTGGAAAACATCGGTCAGGATATATTTGTAAGCGACGGAGAAGGCAATATCATATTCGTCAATCCTGCATCAATAGAGGTCAATAAGCTGGATGCTCATCACGTAATCGGAAGAAACGTGGCCGCTCTTGTCGAAGAAGGATACTTTTCAGAAAGCAGCACGCTTAAGGCAATCGAAAACCGTGCTCCCGTAAGCGTCCTCCAGACAAACAAAGTCGGAAGAAAATTCATTTCATCAAGCACTCCGCTGTTTGACCACAACGGAAACATCTCCCTCATCATTTCAACATCACACGATGTCGAATCCCTCAACTCACTGTTTGAGACGCTCGAGGAACAGGGAGTGGAAATTGCAACTCTCAAGCATGAACTGTCTGAGAGCGTGGATCTTGCACCCGTTGATTCAACAAGCGCTGCGATCAATTCAATAATAACCAAGGTCGCATCCATCGATGCACCACTTCTCATTTCAGGAGAAGCGGGAACAGGCAAGCGTTCAACAGCAAGAGAGATTCACCTCAGCGGCAAGAGAAAGGACATGCCTCTTATCACAATCAACTGTTCAACGCCTGATACGGAACTTCTCGATGTCGAACTCTTCGGCGCAGAGACTTATTCCGACGGGCATGTGCATATCACAAAAGGCAGGATTGAATTTGCCGACGGAGGAACTCTGATACTTAACGATATCGGAGAAATGCCATACAACCTTCAGACAAAACTTCTCACATATATAGAAACCGGTACTTTCACCCGTTCAGGCGGTACAACTCCTATCAAGGCCGATACAAGAATAATTGCGCTTTCCAACACAGGCCTCAAGGAGAGAGCCTCAAACGGCGCATTCAAGAAAGAACTTTACTATGCAATAAATTCTGTTCCTATCACTATGCCCGCACTCAGAGAGCGTAAAGCAGACATTCCATGTCTTTCAAGGCTTTACCTTTCAAGGTGCAATGCCAAATACGGTGAAAGAAAAATAATCACAAGCGGCGCGATAGCGGTGCTGTCTTCACACAACTGGCCGGGCAACCTTATAGAACTTTCACAGGCAATAGAAAGCACATACATCATGACAGACAGTCACATGATATCGGGCGAAACAATTTACAGTATTCTGTATGGTTCAGCATCTGATGAAGATTCAAACAAAATTCTGTGCACAGATATCATTCCTCTCAAAGAAGCCAAGAAGCAGCTTGAAGAGCAGCTTGTCAAGAGAGCATATGAAGTTTACGGAACAACTTACAAGGCAGCTGAAATTCTGAAAGTTGATCAGTCCACAGTATCGAAAATATTAAAGAAATACAAATAGAAACAAAGCCCGGTTCGCGCCGGGCTTAAATGTTACAGTTTTATCTCTTCAGGTTTTTTGTCAAACGAGAAGAATACCGCAGTCGCATTCCTGAAATAGAACACCTGCGTATTGTCATCATGTTCATCGTACATCTTGCGAAGATTAGGATACTCATCCAGCATGGAAGCTTTTGCCTCCACTCTGTCATCCTCTTCAAGTTCGCCGGATACTCTCACCCATGTTCCATCACAGTACGCACAAATCTCAGCCTTGGGATTTTCAGCGATCTGTCTGCTGACCGCTTTCTTCTTGCCTGTCTGAATATACAGTCTGCCCTCGAACAGATTCACAGTTCCAAAAGGCCTTACCCTCGGCTGATCACCTTCAACTGTAGCAAGATAATAAAAGTTTGCCTTTCTCAGAAATTCAAGTATTCTTTCCATTCTTATGCCTCCTCATTATTTCTTCCTGCAAGATTATCAACAAACTGCCGCGCACATCTTCCCGATGTGCCTCCGTGTCTTATCTGCCATGCATTAGCTGCAGTCCTGAGCTTATCGGGTTCCATATCTATGCCGGCCTCTCTTGCGAGCTCCTCAACAATATGAATGTACTCCTGATTTGTAGGTTTTCCAAAGTATATCTGAACTCCAAACCTGTCCGAAAGACTCAGCTTCTCCTCTACAGAATCAGATCTGTGGAACTCTCCAGTATGTTCCATATCATCTCTGTCAGACCATGTTTCCTTAATCAGATGTCTTCTGTTGGATGACGCGTAGATAATAATGTTTTCAGGCTTTGACTCAAGTCCTCCCTCAATCACAGCCTTGAGGTATTTGTATTCCGTTTCAAAATCTTCAAACGACAGATCATCCATATATATAATGAACCGGTAGTTTCTGGTTCTTATCTTCGATATGACAGCCGAAAGCTGTCTCATCTGATGCCTGTATACCTGTATCATGCGAAGACCGTCACCCCAGAACTGGTTTGCAATGGCCTTGACACTAGTAGACTTTCCTGTTCCTCTGTCACCGAAAAGAAGCACATTGTTGGCAGGCCTTCCCGCAATGAATGCCTCGGTGTTTTCAAGAAGCTTCGCCTTCTGTGTCTCATATCCGATGAGATCATCGAGCATCACATTGTCCATATTCTTGACAGGTTCAAACACAAGTTCATCTCCGTCCTTGATTCTGAACGCTCTGTTGACACCGAATATTCCTGCACCGTAATCTCTGTAGAATTCAGATACTGCATCAAAAAACTCATCCTCATTCCTGCACGCCTCAAGCCGTGTCTTGAGTTCCTTTACTCTTATGCTCACATTGCCGTTATACATAAGCTCCGGCTTCGAGATGACCCTGTAGCTGCACAGCATTGAAAAACATCTCGTATCAAGATATTCCTCAATTTCTGTGAAATCAAAATTGAACAGATTTATGAATACGCGAAAATCCGACTTGACGATTTCATTGATGCTTCCGTCTCCGGCTCCTGTTCTCTCACATGTGACAGAAAAAGAATTCTCGCTGTCAATGATATAGTGAGTCAGATATGAATGCCACAGATTATCCTCGAAAGCATAGTCCGTCGATATCTCCAGTATTCTCTTGACAATACCGAAAGCCTTCTCCCTCAGGTCGTATGCGCTTACTGTTTTTTTGTCAAACATCCTAAACAGTTCCCCCATTTCATATAGAACTGAGTTTCTGTCTTTATCTGTATAGACTATAAGTCTGCTTATCTCTTTATACATTGTATTCTCCTTTTTGTCTTCTTCAAACAACATTTTACCACCTGTTATATTAATGCTCAACAGTTTCTTCTTGACAACAAATCAAATGCCATTGTATACTTATATCACTACAAAATCTATGACCGGAAACCAGTACGATGGAACATCCCTCACAGAAATCCGCTTGCTGATGAGAGAGCGGAAGGAAGTCGCCATCCGAATTCATTCCGAACAGATGCACGCTGAACTTACAGTAGGCGCCGCCGGATGACATCCGTTATAATGTCGGGGCATGATAGTGCCCGCTGAGGTCAGTCCCGCGAGGGCCTGATGAACTGAGGTGGTACCGCGAGAAATTCGCCCTCTGTTTTTTAACAGAGGGCTTTTTATATTCCAGTCAAAATCTAACGAAAGAGGAGAAAAAAATGGAAAAACGTTATTTTCAGAAAGAAATCGAAACTATGCCGGTTGACGAGCTTAAGAAGCTTCAGTCAGAGAAACTTGTCAAACAGGTAAAGCATGTCTACGAGAATGTCGAGTACTACAGAAATCTCATGGACGAAAAAGGTGTCAAGCCTGAAGATATCAGAGGAATCGAAGATATCAGCAAGCTTCCTTTCCTTACTAAAGCAGACCTTCGCGACGCATATCCTTACGGCCTTATGGGCAAGCCCCTTAAGGACTGTGTGAGAATCCAGTCAACATCAGGAACAACAGGAAGAAGAGTTGTTGCATTCTATACTCAGAACGACATCGACCTCTGGGAGGAATGCTGCGCAAGAGCAATAGTTGCCGCAGGAGGATCTGATGAGGATGTTGTTCAGGTATCATACGGATACGGCCTGTTTACAGGCGGCCCCGGACTTAACGGCGGTTCTCACAAGGTAGGTTCACTTACAATTCCAACATCATCGGGAAACACCGAAAGACAGATGCAGTTCATAACTGACCTTTCAGCTACAATTCTCTGCTGCACACCGTCATATGCCGCATATATCGGAGAGTCATTTAAGGAAAAGGGCTACAAGCCTGAAGACATTCCTCTCAAGGCAGGTATCTTCGGTGCAGAGCCTTGGACTGAGGAAATGAGACATTCAATCGAAGAGTCACTTGGAATCAAAGCTTACGATATATACGGTCTTACTGAACTTTCAGGGCCGGGAGTATCATTCGAATGCGAAGAACAGACAGGAATGCATATCAACGAAGACCATTTCCTTGCAGAGATAATCAACCCTGACACAGGGGAACCTCTTCCGGAAGGTGAAATCGGAGAACTTGTTTTCACTTCACTTGACAAGGAGGCATTCCCGTTATTAAGATATAGAACAAGAGACCTTTGCAGACTCACAAGAGAAAAATGCTCATGCGGAAGAACTCACATCAAGATGAGCAAGCCTCTTGGAAGAAGCGATGACATGATGATTATCCGCGGAGTCAACGTATTCCCTTCGCAGATTGAAACAGTTCTTCTCAATGAGGGATATACTCCAAACTATCAGATTATCGTTGACAGGGAGAATAACACAGATACATTCGATATCAATGTTGAACTTGCACCTGAACAGTTCTCAGACACTGTGAAGGATATTACCGACAGAGAAAAAGCTCTTGTAGGAGCAATGAGATCAATGCTTGGAATCGGTCCTAAGGTTCACCTTCTTCCGCCTAAATCAATTGTAAGAAGCGAAGGCAAGGCAGTTAGAGTCATTGATAAGAGAAAACTTCACGACTAGGAGGAATCGCTATGAGTATTAAACAGTTATCGGTCTTTGTTGAAAACAAAGCAGGAAAGCTCAAGGAAATAACAGATATAATAGCGTCGGCAGATATCGATATACGCGCAATGTCAATAGCTGACACTAAGGAATTCGGTATACTCAGAGTTATCGTAAACGATATCGACAGGGCAAAACAGGTCCTTGAAGATGACGGACTTGTTCTTTCAGTGACAGATGTGCTGGGAATAAGGCTTGAGGACAGACCCGGCGGACTTGCTTCCATAATGGGAACTCTTTCCGAAATCGGTGTCAACATCGAATACATGTACGCATTCCTTACCAGGACAGAAAATGCATACCTTGTAGTAAGAGTTGCGGATGCCGAGACAACAGGACAGGCACTTGAAGCAAAAGGAATAATGCTTCTTACAGACGAAGACATCAGAAATATGTAACGCATTTACAGCATGCCCTGCAGTTTGCAGGGCATGTTTTTCTCTCTATGGTTTGTTTTTGAATTACATAAAATTCTTTAAAAATTTGTTCTTTTTTAATAAATCCCCCTTGACAATACTTATAATAGCACTTAAAATAGCATTAACGATTTACAAAGAAAGGAGAATTTGATTTAATGTTATTATTATTAGGCCTAGAACTCTTAAAGCTGTGATAATATAATATTAATGTACTCAGATTCTCGGAAAATATGATATATAGTTATGGTTACAATACCCTGTTCTATTTTGCGTGAACAGGGTTTTTTATGCAGAAAGGACGTATTAGAATGAGTGAAAAAAAAGGAATGCCAAATCACGTAAAGTACAGACCGGGCTATTTTATGCCCCCTGAAAAATCAACAAGCTGGGTAGACAGAGAATACATGGACAAAGCGCCAAGATGGTGCAGTGTGGATCTCAGAGACGGCAATCAGGCCCTTATAGTTCCCATGAGCCTTGATGAAAAAGTTGAATTTTTCCAGTTCTTATGCGAAATAGGATTCAAGGAGATAGAAGTAGGATTTCCTGCAGCATCTGAAACAGAATACACTTTCCTTCGTACACTGATTGAAAACAACCTTATACCGGATGACGTTACAATTCAGGTTCTCACTCAGTCAAGGGAACACATCATTGCAAAAACTTTTGCTTCTCTTGAAGGCGTAAAGAACGCGGTTGTTCATTTATACAATTCAACATCGGTGGCACAGAGAAATCAGGTGTTCAGAGCATCAAAAGATGAAGTCAAGAAGATTGCAACAGACGGAGCAGTTCTTGTTAAAGAATACGCAGACAGTTTCCCCGGAGACACACACTTCACATTTGAGTATTCTCCTGAAAGCTTCACAGGTACAGAAATCGACTATGCACTTGAAGTCTGCAATGCGGTTATCGATATATGGAAGCCGTCGGCAGAAAGAGAGACAATAATCAACCTTCCTGCAACAGTAGAAATGTCAATGCCTCACGTATACGCGCAGCAGATTGAATACATGAGCAAAAACCTTCACTGCAGAGAACATGTTTCGCTTTCACTTCATCCTCACAATGACAGAGGAACAGCTGTTGCGGCATGTGAGCTTGGTATGCTTGCAGGCGGAGACCGTGTTGAAGGCACTCTTTTCGGAAACGGCGAAAGAACAGGAAATGTTGACATAGTAACAGTTGCCATGAATCTGTTCTCACACGGCGTCGATCCTGAGCTTGACTTTTCTGATATGCCTAAGGTAGCTGCCGCATACGAGAAATTCAACGATCTTAAGGTCAATCCAAGGCAGCCGTATGGAGGATCCCTTGTATTTGCCGCATTCTCAGGCTCCCATCAGGATGCCATCGCCAAGGGAATGCACTACAAGGAAGATAACAACCAGCCTTACTGGGACTGCCCTTACCTTCTCATAGATCCGCATGATGTCGGAAGAGAATACGAAGCAGATGTTATCCGTATCAACAGTCAGTCAGGAAAGGGCGGTGTAGCATACGTTCTTGAAACCAACTACGGTTACGACATTCCTAAGAAGATGAGAGAGGAAATCGGATACCTTATGAAGCATATTTCAGATGAGGGTCACAGAGAGCTTACCCCTTCCGAAATACACCTTATCTTTACAAAGGAATACATTAACAGAAAAGACAAATTCGCAATAGACGATGCAACATTTGTCAAGCTTCCTAAATCATCAAGCCTTGGTGATAACGGCATGGAGGCAACAGTTGATGTAATCATCAAAGGTGAGACATTTAAACTCAAGGGTAAGGGAAACGGCCGTCTGGATGCTGTTATGAACGCTCTCCGTCAGGGACCTTACAGACTTGACTATGAATTTGTAACTTACCACGAACACGCCCTTGAATCAGAATCAAACTCCAGAGCAGCATCATACGTCGCAATCGCAAAGGACAGCAAGCTGTACTGGGGTGTAGGTGTTCACAACGATATCATTTATGCATCGCTTAACGCACTTTCATGTGCAATCAACAGAGCATTAACGGAGGAAGAATAATATGGGAATGACAATGACACAGAAGATTCTTGCCGATCACGCAGGACTTGAGAGCGTCAAGGCAGGTCAGCTTATAAACGCAAGACTTGACATGGTCCTTGCCAATGACATAACTGCTCCTGTAGCAATCAATGAATTCGAAAAGGCAGGATTTGAATCTGTATTTGACAATGAGAAAATAGCCCTTGTAATGGACCATTTCACACCAAACAAGGATATTAAGGCGGCACAGCAGTGTCTCAAGACAAGAATCTTCGCCAGAAAACATAATATTAAACATTTTTACGATGTCGGCAACATGGGAGTCGAGCATGCACTTTTGCCTGAACAGGGCATAGTTGCAGCAGGCGAAGCCATTATCGGAGCAGATTCCCACACCTGCACATACGGTGCCCTCGGGGCATTCTCTACAGGAATGGGGTCAACTGATATCGCTGCAGGAATGGCAACAGGACAGGCATGGTTCAAGATTCCTTCCGCTATCAGAGTTGTTCTCACAGGTAAACCAGGAAAATACGTAAGCGGCAAGGATGTCATTCTCCACCTTATAGGTATGATAGGCGTTGACGGCGCCCTTTACAAGTCACTGGAATTCATGGGAGACGGTCTTGCTTCACTTACAATGGAAGACAGACTGTGCATCTCAAACATGGCAATCGAAGCAGGAGCAAAAAACGGTATCTTCATGGTTGATGATATAACAAGAGAATACATGAACGGCAGAGTCAGCAGAGACTATAAAGTGTTTGAGCCTGACGATGACGCAGAGTACGAAAAGACAGTTGAAATTGACCTTTCAGAATTGAAACCGACAGTTGCATTTCCTCATCTTCCTGAAAACACCAGAGAAATCGGCACATTTGATCCTGTCAGAATTGACCAGGTTGTAATCGGTTCATGTACGAACGGAAGAATCGAAGATATGGCGACAGCTGCCGAAATTCTCAGAGGGAAACACATTGCACAGGATGTGAGAGGAATCGTCATACCGGCAACTCAGACAGTCTACAAAGAATGCATAAAACGCGGATATCTTGACATCTTCATCGACGCAGGCTGCGTAGTATCAACACCGACATGCGGCCCTTGCCTTGGAGGCTATATGGGTATTCTTGCCGAAGGGGAAAAATGCGTTGCGACAACCAACAGAAACTTCGTTGGAAGAATGGGACACGTCGATTCGGAAATCTATCTTGCATCACCTGCAGTCGCAGCGGCATCGGCTATTACAGGATACATCACTGACCCTAAGGAGGTAGAATAAATGAAAGTTAACGGATCAGCTCACAAATACGGCGACAATGTCGATACAGACGTTATAATCCCTGCAAGATATCTTAATACTCAGGATCATAAAGAACTCGCTTCCCACTGCATGGAGGACATAGATAAAGACTTCGTAAACAGCGTTAATGATGGTGATATCATGGTTGCAGGATACAATTTCGGATGCGGTTCATCAAGAGAGCATGCACCTATCGCGATCAAGGCATCGGGAATATCATGCGTAATCGCAAAGACTTTTGCCAGAATATTCTACAGAAACGCAATCAACATAGGGCTCGCAATTCTTGAGTGTCCTGATGCGGCTGAAAACATCAAAGCAGGCGATAAAATTGAAGTCGATTTTGAAACAGGAGTTATTACAAATGTAACCAGAGGAGAAGAATACAAGGCTATGCCTTTCCCTGAATTCATAAACAATATCATAAACAAGGGTGGACTTCTCAATTCCATCAAATAGGAGGCAGTATGAACTATAAAATTACAGTATTACCAGGCGACGGAATCGGTCCTGAAGTTGTCGGGGAAGCGCTCAAGGTTTTAGATAAAGTGGGGGAAAAATTCGGACACACCTTTGAATTCGACCACCAGCTCATAGGAGGAAGTGCAATAGATGCGACAGGCGAAGGTCTTCCTCAGGCCACAATAGACAGCGCCAGATCATCAGATGCAGTATTTCTCGGAGCTGTAGGCGGCCCTAAATGGGATGCGCTTCCGGGAGACAAAAGACCTGAAAAGGCCCTTCTCGGAATCAGAAAAGAACTCGGTCTTTTTGCCAATCTCCGTCCTGCAATTATGTTTGATGAACT
The DNA here is from genome assembly GCA_016293805.1 of Bacillota bacterium. GTDB lineage: Bacteria > Bacillota > Clostridia > Peptostreptococcales > Anaerovoracaceae > UMGS973. The sequence goes on from JAEDDI010000002.1 coordinate 96,574, forward strand.
CAAGGATGCCTGCCCTCTTAAACCCGAGAAGGTTGAAGGCGGACTCGACATTCTTGTTGTAAGAGAACTCACAGGAGGTATATACTTCGGTGAAAGAGGATACAGGGATGAGAATACAGCCTACGATGTAGAAGAGTATTCCGTTTATGAAATAGAGAGAATTGCCGAAATCGCATTCGATATGGCGATGAAACGAAACAGAAAATTAACAAGTGTCGACAAGGCAAACGTTCTTGAAAGCTCCAGATTATGGCGGAAAACAGTCGCGAAAGTTGCGGAAAAATATCCGGAAGTGACTCTCGAGAACTTCTATGTTGATAACTGTGCAATGCAGCTTGTGTACAACCCTAAGCAGTTCGATGTAATCCTTACAAGCAATATATTCGGTGACATTCTTTCAGATGAAGCCAGCATGATAACAGGATCACTTGGTATGCTTCCGTCAGCAAGCCTTGCAACAGGCAATTTCGGTCTTTATGAACCTGTTCACGGATCAGCTCCGGATATTGCAGGAACAGGCAAGGCCAATCCTATGGCAACAATCCTTTCGGCTGCAATGATGCTAAAATACACTTTCGGCCTTTCCAGAGAATCAGAAGCAGTAGAAAACGCAGTTAAGAAAGTCCTTTCAAAGGGATACAGAACAGGTGATATAATGTCAGAAGGAAAGACATTATGCACTACATCTGAAATCGGTGATTTAATCACATCAAACATATAACTGAACCTGAGGGAGCTTATGCTCCCTCAATTATTGCAATTTCACCGCAAATGAAGTATAATGAGACTGCGTAGAGTAGGTATTGCGCGTTAAGTACCATAGGATGGGATGTTGCCTATGGGCGAAGGCTTAGCCGCGGTGCAATGCCGCGTCCGCTACTACACTGAACTTCTTGCTCTTTAGTGTAGTTATCTACGACTAAAAGAGAAAGGAGTATTTTTATGAGAAAAATCAGAACAGCAGATCTGGTTATTATGGCGTTTCTTATCGCTCTTGAAATAGTTCTTACCAGATTCTGCAGTATTAACACCCCTATACTTCGTATAGGCTTCGGTTTTCTTCCTGTGGCAATGCTTGGCATTATGTACGGACCCATATGCGCAGGCATATGTTACGCCATAGGAGACGTGCTTGGTATGCTCATTTTTCCTACAGGTGCTTTCTTCCCGGGATTTACCCTCACAGCCCTGCTGACCGGGCTTGTGTACGGATTCTTCCTGCACAACAGAGAAATCACATGGAAAACATGCATACTGCCATGTGCAGTGGTAATACTTGTCATCAACTTCCTGCTTGATACATTCTGGCTTACCATACTGATGGGAGAAGGGTTTTTTGCACTGCTGCCTACCAGAATCCTGAAATGTGTCGTGATGCTTCCTGTCCAGGTAATTCTCATTCCGCTTATCTGGAACAGAGTATTTTCACACATACCTCAGATTAAAGCTCGCAAGACCGTATGAAAAAAACGGGACAGACTGTAAATGTCTGTCCCGTATCTGTTATTCATTCTATTTCATTACTTCCCTGAATGTAAGTCCTCTATCTATTGCATCTGTCATTTCTGCCATCTTGGAAGTATCTCCAATGAGTATTACACCCTTGATTCTGTTATTATGGAAGTAGTATTTTTCATAAGTCTTTCTCTGATTGTCTCTGAATTCAACAGTTCTGAACTGCTTGTCCGGCTCCTTGCCATTTGTTCCCAGCGAGAAAATACTTGTATTGAAAGCATTGATTGAAAGTGACGCACCAAGCGGAGTATACGAAATATCTTCGCCAGCAGCCTGCGCACCAGCTATTCTTCCTGTCTCTGCAGCCTGTGCCCAGAATGCCTGAGGAGCTCCGTTTACCATACAGCAGTCACCGCATGCATAAACATCTTCAACGTTTGTTTTCATATTTTCATCAACTGCAACGAACTTGTCAACAAATATTCCGGATTCTTCAGCAACTGCAGTGTTCGGTCTCATTCCTGTCGACATTACCACAAGCTGTGCAGGGAATTCTCTTCCGTCTGAAAGAACAACCGCATCATCTGTAATTTCTGAAATCATTGCACCTGTAACAACATTTATTCCGGACGCATTTACAATATCCTCAAGCATCTGAGATGCAGGATCGTCAAGCTGTTTCGGAAGAAGTCCCGGAGCTGTTTCAAGAACAGTAACATCATATCCGCCTTTCTTGAGTTCCCATGCTCCTTCAAGACCCATTACACCGCCTCCAATACATACAACCTGTGAAGTCGAAGGAAGAATTCCCTTAACTTTATCTGTATCTGCGATGTTTCTGATTGTAACAACATGATCCTTATCAGAACCCTTGATAGGAGGAACAAAACACCTTGCTCCAAGTGAATAAATCAGCTTGTCATATTTAAAGCTTTCATTACCGCAGATTACCATCTTCTTTGCAGTGTCTATCTTCTCAACTCTGGTCTCATATACCATGAATACTCTGTTGTCATCGTACCACTGCGGAGCTTCTATGGAAAGGCTGTTGTCAGAAAAATCCGAAAGAAGTGCCTTTGTGAGCATAGGCCTGTTGTATGGTACGTATTTTTCATCAGTTATAATCGTGATAATCGCCGAACTGTTTCTCTCACGGATTGCCTTTGCAGCATTATACGCAGCCGGACCGCCTCCGAGTATAACAAATTTTTCATCGGTATCTTTTCTAAAATCAGTATCTGTTCCTTCAACAGGCACAAACTTGTCCGGTCCTACGCCGCATACAGGGCAAGCTTCAAGAGATGCATCAAATACCTCGCCGCATACCATGCACTTAACATATGCTTTACCGCCTGATGAAGACTTCTTCGCCTTCTTTCCTGTAAGAAGCACACATCCGAAATTGTATCCGAAATCATATGCGTCTATGAGTTCAGCTTCACTTGGTTTGAATCTTACTCTAAACCCTTCGAGAACATTCATGTTAAGCTGCTTCAGTCTTTCGATGATGTGAGGAACACCTTCTCCACTCCATCCGTAACTTCCGAATGCGCTTGCAAGTCTGCCCTTATGTGTAGGAGGGAACATAGAAAGAGTCAGCTCCCATATAGGCGCCAATGCTTCACCTACTATTGTAGGTGTACCTAAAAGAATACCGTCTGCAACCGCTATATCTTCAAGAACAGCAGATTTGTCGTCAGTAACCATGTCGTACATGTGAAGTTCCAGATCTCCGCTGTCTCTCAATCCCTCTGCAATTTTCTCTGCAAGAAGACCGGTATATCCATATGCGCTTACATACGGCATCACAACAAGTTTCTTTGACGGTTTTCTGATTTCACACCATTCTCTGTATTTGCCTAATATATCCTCTGTACTGTCAAGCACAGGACCATGTCCCGGACAGATCATGTCGATATCAAGGGTGTCAACCTTCTCAAGAGCCCTCACCATATACGGGTTCTTAAAAGGTCCTATGATATTATCGAAATAGTATTTTGTTGCACGTGCATATCCTTCTTCATCTGTAACAGTGCTTCTGAGAATACCCTCATGCGCGAAGTGTGATCCAAACGAGTCACAGGTTACAAGCACTCTGTCCTCTTCAATATACGTATACATTGTATCAGGCCAGTGAAGATTAGGAAGTACACAGAATCTCAAAGTCTTGTCCCCTAAGGAAAGTGTGTCTCCATCCTTTACTGCAATGCTTCTGAAATCACAGTTTGCAATCTCTTTCAGGAAGCTGATTGCAGTTCCTGTTCCGACAACAGATGCTCTCGGGTTAAGCTCCAGAATTTTCGCTATGCTGCCTGCATGGTCAGGTTCTGTATGATCCATCACAATATAGTCGATATTCCCGAGCACTCCAAGTTCCTCAAGCGAAGCCCTGTACTCATCCCAGAATTTCTCCTTGGCAGTTTCAAAAAGAACTGTCTTCTCGCTCCCCTTCAAAATATATGAGTTGTATGTTGTTCCAAATTCTGTGTGCATTATAATATCAAATGTTCTAAGCTGCGGGTCCTGCACGCCTGTCCAGATAAGAGAATCATTTAACTTCAAAGTCTTCATAGTTTTCCTCCTTACTCGATTCTTAACTGTGTATTATCAGAATATCATAATTTTCTGACAAATGGTATCGCAAATGCTACAATATATACAAAAACGAGGCTTTCGCCCCGTTATTATCACTGATTCGCATCTTTCTGAGCTTTCTCTACTCTTTTTCTGTCTGAAACAATTCTTGACACACGTTCGCCAAGTCTGTAGAATTCCTCAGTATCGAATCCGTCCAGATTTTCAATGCCGAATAATTCATCATACTTAAGAATGCTCTTTCTTCCTGCTTCGTCCCTTATATTTCTAAGCGTACATGTTGTATAAAACGCATGGGCATTCTTCAGGTTGTAACCCTTGTAGTCCCTGTCCGAAACAAAACAGCTGTAGATATAGTCATCCTCAGTGATGCCCGATTCATCAGGATTCTCCTCGTATTTTTCGGCAATCATCCTCTCTTCGGATACCTTTCTGTCCTCTCTGGCTGTCTCATATCCTCTCGCTCTGGTTCTGCCCTTACCCCTTATAAGGCCGACAACAACCATTATTACAAATATGACAATAAAAAACTTAAGTATCATGAAAATCATCTTGTTCCTCCTGAAAGCTTCGATATCAGCTTGCCGTAAATTCTTTCAATCATCCATTTTTCAGTGGAAATTTCACCAATCCTGTCCATATCAAACCAGCCTACTGCAGAGTTTTCATCCTTCTTTACCCGCAGCGCATCATTTTCATCAGCTTCCATAAGATATGTGACATTGAAATGGACATGTGAAGGCACATATTCTCCGTGTTTTTCGTGGCCATCCACAGTTATTATCTCTATCGAAAATATTTCTCCTGAAACAGGTCTCAGATGCTCAATACCCGTTTCTTCCTTTGCCTCTCTCACCGCCGTCTCAAGGAGGTTCTCCTCTCCGTCGGCATGACCTCCGGTCCATGACCAGGAATCATAGATGTTGTGATAGACAAGAAGCGTCTTCGTTCTTTCCCTGTTTACAATCCAGGACGATGCGGTGAAATGATATAGATAGCTGTCTCTGAAAAAGCATGTTCTGCCGCAGCTTTCAAGACATGATATCATTATCTTTCTGTCACTTGCCTCCTGCTCACACGATGGAACATATTCTCTAAGAGACTGAAGAAGATCAGCCTGCCCTTCCATTTGCAATCACCGCCATGGCAAGCAGTATTACTACCGCGGCAAGAATGCCCTTCATCATTCTGTAATGCGGTTTCTGTGTTGTTCTCGCCTTATGCGCAGCCCAGAAGTACATAACGCAGAATACCACTGCAAACACTACGATATATACCGGATTTGATAATATATAACTCATTTCAACGATTCCTCTACTGCTTTCTTCATTTCACCGATTTCAATAACCCCTCTGTGCCTTATCTCTTTCCTGTCAAGGTCTCTGAGCCCTTCGGGAATTTCAACACCGGTCTTTTTGTTTACCGCTTCTATAAACTCAAAGCCGTTCATATCGCCTTCGATTCCTATTGCTTCTGCAACACTTGCCGCAAATTTATATGCACTTGCTGTCGAAGCTATTACAGCAGGAGTTTTATCTCCTGTTTTTTCTCTGTAATCCTCATATACCTTGTATGCGACAGCAGTATGTGTATCCATCAGATATCCGTTTTCGCTGTACATTCTGCCGATGGTTTTTTCAGTATCTTCAACACTGCAGCTTCCTCCGTAGAAACACTCCATTCCTTTTCTGATTTTATCAGATACCTCGTATTCTTTTCTGCTGTCAAGGCTTTCCATAAGTCCCTTTATCTCTTCTCCGTTTCTTCCGGAAAGATGGTAAAGAAGTCTTTCGAGGTTTGACGAAATAAGTATATCCATCGAAGGTGAATTTGTCAGATAGAAATCCCTGTCGGCTGAATATCTTCCTGTTTCAATGAAGTCTGTGAGAACTCTGTTCTCGTTTGATGCGCATATAAATCTGTTCACAGGAATACCCATTTCGGATGCATAGTATGCTGCAAGAATGTTTCCGAAGTTTCCTGTAGGAACAACAATATTAATCTTGTCGCCTGCAGAAACAGTGCCTTCCTCAATCATCCTGATATATGCATATACATAGTATGCAACCTGCGGGATGAGTCTTCCTATATTTATTGAATTTGCAGATGAAAGCTTACATCCGCATGATGCAAGTTCAGAAGCGAATTCATCATCGCCGAATATCTTCTTGACTCCTGTCTGTGCATCATCAAAGTTTCCGTTTATTGCAAATACGTGGGTGTTTTTACCCTCCTGCGTAATCATCTGTCTTTCCTGAACCTGGCTGACACCCCTGTTCGGGAAGAATACAACTATTTCCGTACCTTCAACATCTGCAAAACCGTCAAGTGCAGCTTTTCCGGTATCACCGGATGTTGCAGTCAGTATGCACACCTTCTTGTCTTCATTTTCCTTCTTCATAGCTGTTGTAAGAAGGTATGGAAGTATTGAAAGCGCCATGTCCTTGAATGCAGCTGTCCTTCCGTGATAAAGTTCAAGAAACCATGCATCTCCTGCCCCTACCAGCGGAGCAATATCTTCAGCGGAGAAATTTCCGTCATATGCACCATCTACACAGTGCTGGAGTTCTTCTCCGGTATAGTCTGTAAAAAAAGCCCCGATTACTGCTTTTGCAATTTCCTTGTATGGTTTCCCTTTCATGTCTTCGGGTCTGAACGGAAGTGGAGGAATGCTGTCGGGAACATAAAGTCCCCTGTCCTCTGCTATTCCCTGAATAACGGCCTGGGCAGCAGTGAGCCTCTTCTCACTTCCTCTAGTGCTCTGATAAGTAATCATAATCCAGTCTCCTTGCTATTTATTTCTCTCATGCGGTTTGTAATAGATATAGTATTCAAACGCACTTTTTTCATATGAATCCGGGTCTGTAAATATGGGATCTATCTTATGTTCATGAAGTTTCTGATTGATATATCCCATCAGATATTTATACTTGTGTGTGTTCATGTCGAACACTTTCTTCATTGTCTTCTCCTGAAATGTTCCTCTTCTCTCATATGAGTCAAGACATCTGAGTTCCTCCTCCAGTATGTTGAGAATCTCCATCGCCTCATCCTTTCCCATATCGCTGTTATACATCATTTCAAGTATCTTTACTGAACCTTCACTCATTTTCCTTCTCCTTTATTTGGATATATACCAGTATGAATATGTATTTGAAATCTTGCTCTTCTGGTTTGCAGAAGGGCTGTACATGGTGCTCTGTGCTATCGCGGTCTTCCTTCCGTAAACAGGATCGACAACATAAAACACACCGTCGATGCAGTCAGTCAGAAGAGTAGCATGATATCTTCCTCCGTAGTTGCCATATATTACAACACCTTCCGGATGATTCTCAAGAAGCAGCCTTAGTTTCGCTGTCTTTTGCGCAACT
>JAEDDI010000019.1 GCA_016293805.1 Bacillota bacterium
GCTCGTCGGGCTCATAACCCGGAGGTCGGAGGTTCAAGTCCTCCCTCCGCAACCAAGATAATTCAGATTCCGATTATTTCGGAATCTTTTTTATTTCTCTAATATCAATTTACTGTATGTGTTATTGTAAATGCACTTTCAATCAATTAGAATATTCATATATATAATTATCGAAAGGCCGGTGTATCAAATGGACATAATATACGCATCTTCCATGACAGCAGACGAACTTAAGGCATTTAAAAAATCACTGGGCCTGCCTGTCACAAAAGATATCCGATATATAGATATAGAAGGAAACGTGCACGGCGTTGCTGATTTGTGCATATATGAAGAGCATCCTTCATATCCTACTTTAAAGATAATATGCGATGACGGCTCTGTCAGATTCATCCACCGGGACTATCTTTCCGAAATGAATAAATCGTCACCGGACAGAAAACAGTCTTCAGCAAAGAGAAAGCAAAGGGCATTCTCCCCTTCAGAATATACTTCGGATTTTGTCGTATTCGACATCGAAACTACAGGCAAATTCATTTCAGAAGACGAAGTTGTTGAAATTGCAGCAATCAAGATTAGAAACGGAAAACCCGAAGAAGAGTTCTCAACATTCGTAAAGCCGGGCAGACCCATACATCCCGAGGCATCAGCTCTTACAGGAATAGGTGATGATGATGTCAGGGACGCCCCTTCATTCAGGGAGGCTGCAGCTGCTTTTACCGAATTCACTGAAGGACTCATGCTAATAGGACATAATATATTCGGATTTGATCTTCCTATTATAGAAAGGCAGATTAAAGAATCCGGAGCAGACATAAGCATTGACTGCAGATGTCTTGATACACTGGTACTGGCTGGAAGAGTTCTAAAAGCATCCTCTGTTGAGGATAGAAAGCTCTCTACACTTGCAGGATACTTCGGAATATCGCCAGACGGCGCACACAGAGCTCTCACCGACTGCCGGATTACCAGAGAAGTCTATCTCCACCTTGCCTCACTTGCAGATGAAAGCGACTTTCGGACCGCAATGAAGCGAAAGAAGCCGGCATATGTCAGTCCGGTCAGAAAACAGGTTCGAATCTCAGAAGAAACAGGTGAACTCAACCTTCTGAAAGACAAAGCAGGAGATATTGCCAGAGACAGCAAAGTCACAGTGCATGAGATAGAAAATCTCAGAACATGGATAAACGAACACGGTCATCTCAAGGGCAACTATCCATACGATGATATAGCCGCAGTCCTTAAGGATGACATCTTCACTCCATCAGAAATCTGCACAAGACTTAAAGGAATCGTATCTCCCGATTCTCTTTTTGAAGATTCATACGACACGTTCGAGGGAAAGACAGTAGTTCTCACCGGGGATTTCAGATACGGATCCAAAGATGAAGTTGAAGAAGCTGTAAAATCCATGGGAGGAACAGTCAAGTCCGGCGTATCGAAGAAAACAGACTGTCTCCTTGTCGGAGGTCTTGGAAGTGAAAGATGGTCGTCGGGAAATTACGGAAGCAAGATCAAGAAAGCTATTGAGCTGAAAAACAGCGGTCTTAAAATATCACTCATAACAGAAAAAGCATTCGAAGACTGCATGAATCAGGACCGGAAATAACCGGTCTTTTTTCATAAAAAATGTCTTGCTTTCTTCCATGTATTTTGCTATTATTATCTGGCAGTTTATATTTATCTTTGCGTTCCGAAGTAGCTCAATGGTAGAGCAACCGGCTGTTAACCGGTAGGTCGTGGGTTCGAGCCCCACCTTCGGAGCCATTTATTTTCTTCACAGAATATTGTCACATCTCCGGCAATCATGTCTTTCGTCTGACAAAAAATTAACAAGAAATCTGACAAAAAATTAACAAGAAAATTGATATTTTTTTAACATTCTTTGATGCCAAATTGCCCCTAAAAACGTTGAAAAATGCACAAATTACTCACCTGATTGATTTTTTTCATCATGAATTTTGTATACATAATTAAATGCTCAAAAAACACGATTATCTTTATTGACTTTTCTTAACTTTTCGATATTATTTAGATATACGCTAATTGCTAAAGTAATCAAAATACAGCAAGGTAATATACTAAATTTCTAAATACTCGTATTGACGTTTGTGTCACTTTCGCAATATTAACGTTTCAGTTATATTAATCCTTATGAGTGATAAATATGATACGAAAAACCGGAAGTTGTGTGGCTTACGATTTTTTAGCAATAAGAATATTTTTAATGTGCTGTTCTTATTAGAATGGAAAGGAGTTAATAATGTCAAAAAATTTATTAATCAATTCTGTTGAGACTTTAGAAGAAGCGCTCCCTGCAATCAGGGCCGCTCAGGATGTATTCGCTGATTTCTCACAGGAACAGGTTGATGCAATTTGCGAAGCAGCTGCAATGGCAGCAAGCAAGATGGCTATTCCTCTTGCTAAGATGGCTTGCGAAGAAACTGGCTATGGTATCGTAGTAGACAAGGTAACTAAGAACCAGTACGCTTCAGAACACATCTGGAACTACATGCGTCATGACAAGACTTGCGGCGTTATCGAAGAAAACAAGGCTTTCAAGACTAAGCGTGTTGCATCACCTAAGGGCGTTGTTTGTGCTATCGTTCCAACTACTAACCCGACATCAACTACAATCTTTAAGATTTTACTTTGCTTAAAGACTAGAAACTCAATCATCATTTCACCACATCCAAAGGCTCTTAACTGTACAGTTGCTGCAGCTCAGATCATGAAGGATGCTGCTGAAGCTGCTGGACTTCCAGAAAACGTTATCAACTGGGTTGCTCCACCTTCAATCGAAATCTCATCAGTTCTTATGAAGGAAGCTGACTTAATCGTAGCTACTGGTGGTGAAGGAATGGTAAGAGCTGCTTACTCATCAGGAACTCCTGCTATCGGCGTAGGTCCTGGTAACTGTAACGTAGTTATCGACGAAACTGCTGACCTTAGAATGGCAGTTGAATCAATCATTCACTCAAAGACATTTGACAACGGTATGATTTGTGCTGCTGAACAGCACCTTACAGTATTAAAGAGTGTATATAAGGAAGTTAAGGCTTTACTTAAGGAAGCTAGATGCTACTTCCTTAACAAGGATGAAGCTGACAAGGTTGCAGACGTATTCTTCAACCCTATGACTCACGGCGTTAAGGCTGGAGCTGTAGGACACACAGCTGTAGAGCTTGCTCAGATGGCTGGAATCGAAGTTCCACCTGAAACTAAGGTTCTTATTCACGAATCAAACGACATTTCACATGACAACCCATGGGCAAACGAAAAGCTTTGTACTCTTCTTGGAATGTTCAAGGCAGACAATCTTGAACAGGCATTTGACATGTGCGAAAAGATTGTTTACGAAGGCGGTCCTGGACACTCAGCTGCATTATACATCGACCCGACTGAAACAGAAAAGATCGAAGAGTTCGGCAAGAGAATGAAGGCTGGACGTATCATCATCAATACTCCAACTTCACACGGCGGTATCGGTGACCTTTACAACTTCGACATTGCTCCGTCACTTACACTTGGACCTGGATCATGGGGTGGATCATCATACTGCGGAAACACTCATTATGAACAGTTACTTAACATAAAGACAATTGCTAACAGAACTGAAAACATGCTTTGGTTACAGCTTCCTAAGAAGTTATACCACAAGCAGGGATGTACTCCTGTAGCTCTTAAGGAAATGAAGGACGTTTACGACTTCAAGAGAGCATTCATCGTAACTGACGCTAACCTTTACCAGATCGGCGCTTGCGATGCAATCATCAACCAGTTAAGAGACATGGGAATTGAAACAGCAGAATTCTTCGACATCAGAGTAGACCCTCAGATTCAGGACGCTATGAAGGGACTTCCTAAGATGCACGAATTCCAGCCAGACGTAATCATCGCTGTAGGCGGCGGTTCAGCTATCGATACAGCTAAGATCATGTGGATCATGTACGAAAATCCAGAAGAAGGATTCCTTGATATGGCTACTCAGTTCCTTGATATCAGAAAGCGTATCAGATTCTTCCCTCAGATGGGCAAGCTTGCTAAGTTAGTATGTATCCCTACAACAGCTGGTACTGGTTCAGAATGTACTCCATTCACAATCATTTCAGACGCAAACACTGGAATGAAGTGGCCGATCATCGGATACGAAATGATGCCTGAAATGGCTATCGTAGACGCTGACAACATGATGAACTTACCTCCTAGAGCTACTCAGGCTTCAGGATACGACGTTCTTACTCATGCTGTAGAAGCATACGTATCAACATTCGCAACTGACTACACAGACGGATTTGCTAAGACTGCAACTAAGATGGTATTTGACTGGCTTCCAGCTGCATACAAGTCATCATTCAAGGATGCTAAGCCAAACCCTGTTGCAAGACAGAAGATGGCAGACGCTTCAGCTATCGCAGGTGTTGCATTTGCTAACGCTTTCCTTGGAATTAACCACTCACTTTCACACAAGCTTGGCGGATGGTTCCACATTCCTCACGGAACAGCAAACGCATTATTATTCCCATATGTAACTAAGTTCAATGCTCAGAAGCATCCATATCACATGGGTACATTCTCACAGTACAAGTATCCTCAGGCATTCGAAAGATACGTTGAACTTGGCGAACTTATCGGAGTAAAGGGCAAGAACGACGAAGAAACATTCAAGAACTTCGTTAAGGCTTCAGAAGATCTTAAGGCTGAACTTGATATTCCTGAAACTATTCTTGATTGGCTTCTTGAAGCACATCCTGAAAAGTCAGCAGAAGAATGGGAAGCTGAATTCCTTGCAGCTGTAGATCAGATGTCAGAATGGGCATTCCACGATGCATGTACTGGCGCTAACCCTGTATATCCAATGCTTTCAGAACTTAAGCAGGTTTACCTTAGAGCATTCTACGGCGATGCTAAGTTCATTGAAAAGTATGGCGATGTTCTTGAAGTTGCAATCGAACTTCCTACAGAAACTCACGCTGCTTACCCTAACGGTGGAGTTCTTGAACTTAAGCCTGAAGTACTTGGAGGCTTCAGATAATTTAAGCAAATACAGGAGATGAGACAGATGGTAAATTGGCTTAGACTTCCAAAGAAAGTTTATTTCAAAAGAGGATCAACGCCGGTTGCACTGAGGGAGCTCTCAGAAGTCTACGGAATGAAGAGAGCATTCCTCATCTCAGATTCAAACGATTTCAATAAGGGAATCACAAGACCTATAGAGGCGCTTCTCAAGGCACAGGGTATTCGTTATGCAAGCTTCTCAAGTTTCGACAGCGAATTCACTTATGACGATGCCTACAATGCGCTTGCTAAGATGGAATCCCTTAAGCCGGATGTTATTATCGGAATCGGCAGCGTTTCAGCTATGTCAATGGCAAGACTTATGGCTATGCTTCTTGACAATCCTGAAACAGACCTTGAAGCAGAAGCTGCAAAGCACAGCGCAATCACTGAAGTAGTAAGTGACTGCCCTGGCAGTACAGACAAGCTTGTTCTTGTTCCTTCAATCAACTATGCTGCAACACTTCCTGTTGTATCGGCAATAGGCAAAGACGGAAAGAGAACTGCAATGCTTGACTTCGCAGCACTTCCTTTCATGGCTGTTATCGATCCTGAAACTGACGATCAGCTTACCGCAGACGAACTGAAAAAGAATGCGTCTGATATACTTGCACTCGCTGAAAAGGTTAAGGCTGATCCTGAAACTTCAGAATATGTAATCGGATTTGCCGAAGATGCTGTCAGAATCGTAAACGATAATCTTCCGCTCATTGAAAACGGAGATGAATCTGCAAGAAGAGCAATTGAAAACCTTGCAAACGCAGCAGCAATCGCTGGAGCAGCTGCAGCAAACGCAGGTATTGATTCTCAGGATATATTAAAACTATATTAAAAAAACTGGCTGCCGCTTATGCGTCAGCCTTTTTTATGCATAAAACAGGGGCACCCGTTTGAGTGCCCTTTCATCATTATATAACTTATTTAAGACGCTTTGTCGGTCTTTTCCCTCCGGTTTCCTGTTCTCTCTTCTTCATTGCCTCTGCAGTTTCGCTGTCCATGGAAGCAGCACGCTCTTCTCTGATTCTTGCAAGCTTGTCAAGAGCACTTTCTTTATCATCAGCTGCTCTGTCAAGAGCATCCGATTCTCTGATTCCGGAAGCCTTATCCTCTCCTGCAGCTGCAATTTCAGCTGTTTCATCATCAATCTGCTTACGGATAATTTCCATCTTCTTCTTATACTTGCCGGCATTCTGAGTATCCCCAAGGTCCGAATATATGGAATAAAGCTCCTCCATTGTCTCAAGATGTGATCCGTTATGCTTCAGTACTTCCCTGAAACAGTCAATTGCCTCTTCCGTCCTGCCGGTTCTTTCATAGCCCACACCGATATAGTAGTGAAGCGGCCACCAGCTTATATAATCCGTTTTAAGGAAAGGAGTGAGCTTTTTTAAGCCTTCTTCGTTTCTTCCTGCCATGATATCGTTGTATCCCTCTTCGATGGCAACAGGAGCCTCAATCTGCTTGAGTCTTTTCTGAATTTCGTTTCTGTCCTTGTTGTTGCGGCTTCTTCTGAGGTAATCGGTCCATACCAGCTTTGCTTTGATATAGTATCCCATATTAAGGTATGCATATCCAAGATAGTAGTATGCATTAGGATGCCTTGGATGAATGATGGTTATGAGTTCGTAAAAGTCAAGAGCTTCAGCCTTCATCCTGCCTACAAACTCCTTGTTCTTGCTGTTTTCGTACATCTTTGTGCAGGATCTTGCATATGAATACATGGCATGCAGGTTGTTGGGCTGAATGCAAAGACACGCTCTGAAGTGAATACATGCATTGTCATAATCACCAAGTTCTGCTGTATCTCTGCCTTCTTTTAGGATACCGTCGAGTATTTTGTTTCCAAACACATTGAGCAGACAGTCAACATAACTCTGGGTGTACTTAAAATGAGGGTCACATCCCATTACCCATGCCATATTCTCTGCAATGTGGAGCATATCAACACCTTTGCCGCCGTTGAAGTCTTTGATATCCTGTTTTCTTAGAGGAATCGGAACTCCCCTCATAATATCAGCCGCCTTGAAAGTCTTAAGAAAATCCTCTGAGAATTCAGCGAAAACGAATTTATTGAGATATTTAGTAAAATATCTTGATATTCTGTCTTCTCTGAGCTTTAAATCAAGCTCTTCTGCCGGAACTTCCTGCCTCTGTTTGATACCTGTTCTCTTCAGAAAACTCTTTTCTGATTTTAATTCCTTATATTCTCTTGCCATATTTGTTCCCCGGGATATTCCCATCCTTTTTTTATAAATTTCTTTACTGCGTCCTCATTAAGTCTTTCTGTGAGATCGTTTTCAAGATTAGTCAGCGCTTCCTCATATGAAACACCGCTGTTTCTCGATTTCCATTCTGCGAAACCGCTCATAATTCGGTACAGGTTTTCTTTTGAATGATTTCTGTGCTGAAATCCTTTAAGATAATAGTAATCTGAAAGTTCCATAAACATGTCAAATGGTGTCATTTCACACTTTTCAAGCAGATACCTGAGTGTTCTTTCAAACCCTCCCCTGTTATAGAAAAGATCCAGAACGTTTTCAAACTGCTTTAGCCTTGCAACCTCTGTTGCTGAAATGAAGCCGTTGGATATCACCTCATAAGGTGCCTGTGACCTGTAAGTATAATCGTAGAACTTCTCATTGAACCGGATAGCCGTTCCCTTGAGCATCTTAAGAAATCCCACCTGAATCATATCTGCCTTCAGAGGATATATGTTGTTGAATGATACTCTCAGTGACTCATAATCTTCAAACGGCAGTCCGACTATAAGATCAATGTGCACATGAGCCTTTTCCGTTCGTGAAAGTTTACGGACGTTCTCAAGTGACTGCCTGAGCTGACTCTTCCTGTTGACTGCTTTCAGCGTAAGCCGGTTGGTTGACTGTATTCCTATCTCAAACTGGAAGAGATCCTTTCGTGAGTTCCTGACAAGTTCTGTCATTCTGTCGTCTATCAGTTCTCCTGCCAGTTCAAAATGGAAGCTGGTTTTGCCATTATCCATAACAGAAAGATACTTCATTATATCATATGCACGCTCTTTATCCCAGTTAAAGGTTCTGTCGATGAATTTTACCTGCTTCACTTCTCTATAAAGAAAGTATGACAGTTCCGTCTTAACACGGTCAAGCGGGAGTGCCCTCACCGTTTTGTCTATTGACGATATACAGTAGCTGCATTTAAACGGACATCCTCTCGATGATTCATAATATATTATCTTGTCCTTCTCTGCAGGAATGACAGAATACGGAAACGGCAGACTGTCCATCCTCAGCGGAGGCATAGGCCTGTTGACTATTATCTCATCGCCTTTTCTGTATGCAAGACCCCATATGCTGGAAAAGAGCGGTCTTCCCTTTTTCAGTGCTCTTAACACAAGGCTGAAGGTGTATTCTCCCTCGCCATATATTACTGCATCAAATGCAGGATTCTCCTCGAGAAATTTTCTGCAGTCGAAACTCACCTCCGGTCCCCCTGCAACAATGCGCAGCCCCGGTTTTGCCTTCTTGAGATTCTCACAAAGATATTTAATTATTTCAATATTCCATATGTAGCAGGAGAAAAAGATAACATCATAATCCTCCCTCAGAAGCTCCATATACACATAATCTTCATCATTGTTAATCGTGAACTCCCTGAGATTTAAGTCGGGGCAGTTGCTGATACCCGCTGCATAAAGAGATCTTATGGCAAGACAAGTATGTGAATATCTGGAATTGAGCGTTGTGAGCAGTACCTTCATTCTTTGTACCTGTATGCATTAAAGCAGTCTGAATCTTTCGTCCTTTAGCATTCCTTTGTTTTCCATTGCCATTTTAAGCTGTTTCATCATTCTTTCATTATCCTCAGGAATATTTCCTTTAAGTGAAAGATAGTTTGACGCATGGTTCTGTCTGAATACACATGATTTCTTCGGATGTGAATTCTCAAGCATAAGATATGTTTCTGCAAGCACCTCTTCCGGTGTAAGGAGTGTCATTTTTCCTGAAGCGATATCCTCTGCCATTGGTGCATCAGGTGATGTAAGCAGTGTCAGAAAGCTTACATACGATGCGTTCATTTCAGTGATCGCAGTCCCTGTGTCTATTGCATGTTCTCTCCAAAGTTCCCTGCCGCCAAGGCTGTTTATGAACATTACAGATTCTTCAATACCGGCTTCTTCAACCCTCTGAATTGAATCAATAAGTTCAGCTCTTGTCTCTCCCTTTCTGCAGTTAAGAAGAACCTGGTCATTACCGGATTCAAATCCTGTATATACCATCTTCAGTCCATGCCTTCGGAGCAGTCTCAAGTCATCGTCTGATTTTCTCATAATGTTTGTTGCTCTTCCGTAGATGCTTACTCTCTCGCACTCAGGAATCTTCGCCTCAATGTATTCAAGTATAGGCATCAGTCTGTCCATTGAAAGACATAATGCATCTGCATCTGCAAGAAAGATTCTTGGAATCTGGCTGTATCTTTTTCTTGCCCATTCAAAATCTGCAATGATATCCTCGGTCTTTCTTGTGTGGAACTTCTTTTCTTTAAACATTGTGCAGAATTTGCACTTGTTGTGTGTACAGCCTACAGTAGCCTGCACAATGAGACTGTACGCTTCACTTGGCGGTCTGTATACGCTGCCTTCGTATTTTATCATTTTCTTACATCCTTTCAGGACACTGCATTCCAAGAAGTGCAAGTCCGTTCTTTATTGTATTCTTAGCTGCGATGACAAGCGCAAGCTTTGCTGCCTGTTCATCGATATTATCAACAATTATATGCTCATCATGATAGAATTTGTTAAAGCTCTGTGCTGTATCCACTATATGTCTTGTCACTACAGAAGGCTCATATCTGCCTGCCGCCTCTTTGACAGCCTGAGGAAATCCTCCGATGAGCTTTGCAAGTTCATATGCCGCATCTCCCGCTATGTATGAAGGGTCTATATCGAGTTTCTCCGCTCTTTCGAGTGCCTTCTCGTCAGCTCTTCTTGCAAGGCTTGCAGCTCTCGCATATGTATACTGGACATACGGTCCGGTTTCTCCCTCGAAGTTGAGAACCTTATCCCAGGAGAAGGTATAATCCTTGATTCTGCTGTTTGACAGTTCCTGGAATATGACAGCCCCTATTCCTACCTGATTTGCTGTTTCATCGATGTTGTCAGTTGCAACGCCCTTTTCTATTATTATCTTTTTTGTTTCTTCAACGGCACGATTCAGAACATCTTCAAGAAATACTACTCTGCCGTGTCTTGTGGACATTGTTCCTTCTTCAAGTGAAACAAGTCCAAACGGAACGTGAACGCAGTCCTTTGCCCAGTCATAACCCATAAGTTCGAGAATTTTGAACCACTGCTGGAAGTGAAGATTCTGCTGAGATGCAACGACATAGATATTCTTTGCAAAATCATATGTTTCCTTACGGTATACCGCTGCAGCTATATCTCTTGTTATATAAAGCGTGGAACCGTCGGATTTCTTGATGAGAGCAGGTGACATGCCGTACTCTTCAAGGTCGACAATCTGTGCTCCCTGTGATTCCTGAAGAAGCCCCTTGTCTTCAAGTTCCTTTACAAAACGCGGCATTTTGTCGGAATAGAAGCTTTCTCCGTTATATGAGTCAAATTCTATCCCCAGCATCTTGTATACCCTTGTAAATTCTTTGAGCGACTCCTCCCTGAACCACTTCCAGATCCTAACCTCTTCAGGTTCACCCTTTTCGAGTGCGACAAATATTGCTCTCGCTTCATCATTCAGCGATGGGTCTTTCTCTGCTTCAACATGGAATTTAGTATAGTAGCTTAAAAGAGTCTTGATGGGTTCTCTCTTTACATCCTCTTCATTACCCCATTTTCTGTATGCACAGATCATCTTTCCGAACTGTGTTCCGTAATCCCCAAGATGATTGATTCTAAATGTATCATAACCCAGAAAACTGTATATTTTGTAAATTGAATTTCCGATTACTGTGCTCCTTATGTGACCGATATGAAAAGGTTTCGCGATGTTGGGTGATGAATACTCGACTATCACCTTTCTTTTCTCGTCTGTTGTGCTGCTTCCGTACATATCTCCCATTTCGACAGCATCTGTTACGGTATCCATAACAAAACCTTCTCTTGCGATGAACATGTTAACATATGCGTTTACGCTTTCAACTTCTGCAAAAATACTGTCTCCGCTGATACTCTCTGCAATTCCCTTTGCAATGAGAGGAGGCGCCTTTCTCAGTACCTTTGCAAGCTTAAAGCAGGGAAATGCATAATCTCCCATATTCGCATCAGACGGAATCTCTATCATATCCCTGATTTCTGCAGTTTCAAGTCCCTCAACATGAGGTGCAATTATTTCAGCTATCTGCTGTTTATAGTCTTTCATAATCTACCTCTCTACTTTATTTCTACCACTGTTACTCCATCGCCGCCTTCATTATATGAGCCGCGATGAAAACTCTTAACGTGTTTGTGATGACGCATCATCTTCTGAAGACCGTCTCTTAATATTCCCTCTCCTCTTCCGTGAATTACAGTAACCTGATTTAAGCCTGCCATAAATGCATCATCCAGATACTTGTCGACATCCATTACAGCATCATCAAGGTTTTTACCTACCACATTGATGCTCGTACTCATCGACATTGTCTTCTGCCTGTACATATTACCGTAGCTTTTTTCTTTTTTCTGCTTCCTGAGAGGTTTTACATCTATGAGCATCAGATCCTCTGTCGAAACCTGTACTTTTATGGCCCCCATCTGAACCGAAAGAATCCCTTTTCCGTCCGGAAGTGAAAGAACCTCCCCGTTCTGATCAAAAGACAGAACCTTGACTCTGTCCCCGACCTTCAGCTTAGATGCATCTACAGGTCTGCTGTTCGCCTGCTTGATTACCCGCACGCGGTGCTTGTCCTCAAGACCTTTTACCTTGCTTCTGCTCTCGCTGTAGACTCTGTTTCTCTCCTCAATGCTCTCAATTTTCGAAAGATTCTTGAGCTCCTTCTGGATTTCCCTGGTTACGTCCTTTGCTTCTCTTACGATTAATCGGGCCTCTTCTCTGGCCTTTGAAAGAATCTCTTCTTTCTTTCTGCGCAGTTCCTCTTCTTTTCTGTCAAGTTCCTCCTTCTGGCGCTTTGCGGAGACAACAAGCATCATCGCTGTGTTACGTTCGTCCTCTGCCTTTCTGCGGTCATCTTCCAGCGCAGATACTACATCCTCAAACTCTATGTCACCTGTTTCGAGAAGCTCCTTTGCCTGATCTATCACCGAAGATGCCAGCCCCAGTTTTGCTGAAATCTCAAATGCGTTCGACTTTCCCGGAATTCCTGTCATAAGTCTGTATGTAGGACTCAATGTATCCACGTTGAACTCCATGGACGCATTTTCAACGCCTTCCTTTGATATGGCATATTTCTTGAGTTCGGTATAATGTGTCGTCGCGAACACAAGCGCTTTTCTGCTCTTGAGCCTCTCAATTACGGCTATCGCAAGCGCTGCTCCTTCTGCAGGATCTGTTCCGGCTCCAAGCTCGTCAAGAAGAACCAGACATCCTTCTCCTGCATTTTCAACGATTTCAACAATGTTTTTCATATGTGACGAGAAAGTCGAAAGACTCTGCTCTATGCTCTGCTCATCACCTATATCTGCAAAGACTTCTCTGAAAACCGGGATTCTGCTCTCTGAAGATGCAGGAATATGAAGACCCGACTGAGCCATCATTGAAAGCAGGCCTGCAGTCTTTAATGTAACGGTTTTTCCGCCTGTATTCGGCCCGGTTATTATTAGGGTGGTGTGTTTTTCTCCCAGCGAAACTGAAATGGGAACAGCTTTCTCTCTGTCAAGAAGGGGATGTCTTGCCTCGCGAAGAACCAGTACCCCGGATTCATCAATCTGCGGTTCCTCCGCCCCCATCATCATCGAAAGCTTTCCTCTTGCGAATATACTGTCAAGTATTGTAAGCAGTCTCTGGTTGTTTTTGAGTTCATGGTAATGCTCAGCCACCCTGTCTGTCAGTTCCTGGAGGATTCTTTCAATTTCTTTTTTTTCATCCAGCATGAACTGTCTCAGCTCATTGTTCATATTTACTATTACCTGCGGCTCGATGAAAAGTGTTGCACCGCTTGATGACTGGTCATGAATTATTCCAGGCACTCTGGATCTGTGCTCTGCCTTTACAGGGATTACGTATCTTCCGTCTCTCATGGTTACTATAGAGTCCTGTAGTATTGTCCTGTAATCCGCAGAACCTGCCATATGGTTCATCTTAGCCTTGATAGCCTCACTGTGTCTTGTTATGCTCCTTCTGATACTCCTAAGCTCAGATGATGCATTGTCGGCCATCTCATCTTCCGATATTATGCACCGCTCGATCTCGCTCTGAAGACTTCTGTGCACAGCTATTACCTCGCCGATTGCACAAAGTGCAGGATAATCGTCCCTGTCGCCCGCAAGATACGAGGCCATAGCACCTGCAGAGCCCATATTGTATGCAGCCATCAGAAGCTGTCTCATGGTAAGCGTCCCGCCTTTTCGGGCTCTCCCTAAAATTCCCCGTATATCATAAAATGCTCCAAGAGGCGGATTGCCTTTAACAAGCATAATGTTAACCGCCTCTGTTGTTTCATTAAGTCTTTCCCTTATATCGCGAATGTCCGTCAGCGGCATTATTTTTGAAGTCATTGCCCTGCCGGGTTCGGATACAGCCTGAGATATGAGCATATCAGTTATTTTGTTGTACTCTAAAACTCGTATACTCTTTTCGTTCATTATCTGTTAAGCTTTGCATTCTCGCTCTTCAGCTTGATGTTCTCCATCTGAAGATCGAAATAGTTTGCCTCCAGTTCTTTGTATTTATCCTGAAGTTCACTGAGGCCTTTGTCGTCTGATGCCTTTACTCTGAGCTCTTCAATTTCTTTTCTGTATTCAATTACAGTCTTCTTTGCATCATCCCACATTTCAGCAAACTTCCTGTTATCCTTGGTAAGCTGCTCATTCTCTGCCTGAAGACGGGCCATTTCCTGTTCGTATCCAAACAGTTCATCTGCAATATTAACAGCAGAAAGAACTGCCAGAGAACTTGTGGATCCTATGTTTGAATTCTGAGCAATATAGTGCATTCTCTCATCCACATACGATGCAGTTCTCCTGATTTCGTCTTCCGGTCTTTCACCGACGATGGTATACTCCTGTCCGTAAATGCGGACCTTGATTCTGCTGTTTTCCATTGTATTCTCCTTACATTTCTCTCAGAACAGCTCCAAGTTTCTCCTTGAGAGCATCAAGTACTCTTTCATGTACAGGTGCAACATCCTCATCGGTAAGAGTCTTTTCGCTGTCCTGATAAGTCAGTGTGAATGCCACAGACTTCTTACCTGCTTCAACCTGCTTTCCTCTATATACGTCAAACAGTGCAACATTCTTGAGTATATCCGAATCTGCAGCGGAAACTATAACTTTTTCTATTGTTCCCGCTTCAGTGCTCTCATCAACAAGAAGAGCGATATCTCTTGATGTTGAAGGGAACTTCGGAAGAGGAACATATACTTTCTTAGTATTGCTGATTTCACATAATGTATCAAACATTATCTCCGCTGTATATACTCTTGTCTTAAGCTGATACTTCTTGGCAACATCCGGATGAATCTCACCCATGATTCCTATTTCAACCTCATCATAGAAGATTTTTCCTGCTGTATCCTCAGGTCCGTTCTCCTCTTCAACAAGCTGTTTTAATCCTTCAAGTGCCGGTATTCTCTTAACAGGCACCTTGGCAACTATTCTTGCACATCTTCCGGGATGATATGTTCCGTAATCAGATTCAGCAACGAATTCATAATGACTTATTCCCATAAGGTCGAGAACTTCTGTTACATATCCCTTTACTGAATAGAAATCTTCGTCTCCGCCATATGCTCCGATTGAAAGGGAATGGCTTTCCTGAGGAAGCGCCTTGTCATCAAACGGATCTGCCATAAAGGTGTTTCCGATTTCAAATGCCTTTACGCAAGGAATATTTCTTGTGAAGTTTCTGGAAAGAACCTCGAGCATATTTGGTGTAAGAAGTGTTCTCATTACTGATGTCTCATCACCAAGCGGATTGATTATTCTCACAAACGATCTTTCCCATGAATCCTCTGCTATTCTGCAGTTATCAACTCCCGACGGGCTTACGAAAGAATATGTCTGAATTTCTGTAAGACCCATTCCGGTCATTGCATTTCTCGCAAGATCTCTCATCTGCCATGTAAAAGGTTTTTCTGCCTGTGTATCTCCCTTAGGCTGAGTTACCGGAAGCATGTCGAATCCGTATATTCTTCCGATTTCCTCAATGATGTCTTCTTCAATTGCAATATCCTGTCTTACAGTCGGAGCAGTAACATAAAGATCATCTCCCTCGCCTTCGACCGCCATTTCAAGGTTTTCGAGAACTTTCACCATATATTCTCTGTCAACGTCAATTCCCAGAACCTTGTTGATTCTTGATACTCTGGCATGAACAGGAGTGCTTTCATAAGGAACAGGATAAACATCCACACTTCCGGCAACCACTTTTCCGGAGCCTGTAAGCTCTATAAGGCGGCACATTCTGTCTGCTGCCTTTTCACAGAGATTTGGGTCAATCCCCTTCTCGAATCTTGCGGATGCCTCTGTACGAAGACCCAGCTTCTTTGATGTCTGTCTTATGCTGTCTCCGTTGAAGTTGGCTGCTTCTATAACGATGGTTGTTGTATCGTCTCTGATTTCCGAATCAAGACCTCCCATCACGCCGGCAACTGCCGCTGCTTTTTCTGCATCGCATATCATGAGCATTCCTTCTTCAAGCTCTCTCTGTGTACCGTCAAGAGTCGTAAATGTATCCCCTGCCTTTGCAGTCTTTACAACTACCCTGTTTCCTGCAAGCGTGGAGATGTCAAATGCGTGCATAGGCTGACCGTATTCCATCATTACGAAATTTGTGATGTCAACGATGTTGTTTATCGGTCTCATTCCTGCACGGATAAGCCTCTTCTGAAGCCACCACGGCGACTGCTTGATCACTATATCCTTTGCTATTCTTGCTGTATATCTTCTGCAAAGATCCGACTGAACATCTACTGAAATATAGTCTGCAGCGTTCTCTGTTTCGTTTTCACATTCTGTTTCCGGATATCTCAATTCTGTTTCAAATGTTGCAGCTGCCTCTCTTGCCATACCTATCATTGCAAGACAGTCAGGTCTGTTAGGTGTGATTTCAAAATCGATTACTGTGTCTTCAAGACCTAGAGCTTCTGTAAGATCAGCTCCGGGTTCAAACTCGTCGTTTAACAGCCATATTCCATCTTTTGAAATATACGGTGCCACCTTGTCATCAAGGCCCAGTTCCTGAGGACCGCAGAGCATTCCGTATGATGCAACTCCTCTGAGCTTGCCCTTTGTTATCTTCACTCCGCCTTCCACCTTTGGCTGACCGTGAAGCGGACCCGGAATTCTTGAGTTGTGAAGGCAAACCGGAACAACAGCGCCCTCATATACGTTTGTTGCGCCTGTGACTATCTGAAGAAGCCCTGTTTCTTCGTCCCTGCCTGCAGCTTCGCGGTTTCCGATGTTTATCTGACATACCACAAGTTTGTCCGCATCAGGATGCTGCTCTATTTTTTCAATTCTGCCGACAACAACGTTTTCTATTCCTTCTCCGACTTTCTCAACTGTCTCGAGGTTTGAGCCTGACATTACCATGGCATCGGCGAATTCTGTTTCCGATACCTTTATATCTGTATAATCTTTTAACCATTCTAATGATACTAACATATTACCCTCCTATTTGAACTGACCGATGAATCTCATATCGTTTTCGTAAAGAAGTCTGATATCATCGATTTCGTACTTCAGCATTGCAATTCTTTCAACACCCATACCAAAGGCAAAGCCGGTGTATTTTTCGGTGTCCACATCGCCCACTTCAAGTACGCTCGGGTGAACCATGCCGCATCCCAGTATCTCAATCCATCCTGAACCCTTGCACACCTTGCATCCTTTGCCTCCGCACTTGAAGCATGAAACGTCCATCTCTGCACTCGGTTCAGTAAACGGGAAGTGATGAGGTCTGAATTTTGTTCTTGCATCCGCTCCGAACATCTGCTTTGCAAACTTGTCCAGGACACCTTTAAGGTCTGCCATTGTAATTCCCTCGTCTACAACAAGACCCTCTACCTGATGGAACATCGGTGAATGGGTTGCATCCGGAGTATCACATCTGAAACATCTTCCCGGCGAGATTACTCTTATAGGAGGATTTGTTTTTTCGAGTGTTCTTGCCTGCACCGGTGATGTCTGAGTGCGAAGCAGTGTATCCTCTGTAATGTAGAATGTATCAGTCATATCTCTTGCAGGGTGATTAGGACCTGCATTGAGAGCATCGAAATTGTAGAATACTGTTTCAACTTCAGGGCCTTCTGCAATTGAAAATCCCATCGACATGAAAATCTTTGAAATCTCGTCTATGGTAATTGTAATAGGATGCTTTGATCCCAGCGCAGTTTTTCTGCCCGGCTCTGTAACATCGATTCTCTCAGCCTCAAACTTCATGTTCTGAGCTTTTGCTCTCATCTCTTCCATCTTATCCCTGAGCATGCTTTCAATCTGCGCTCTTACCTGATTTGCTTCCTGTCCGAAAGTCTTTCTATCTTCAGGGGCCATATCCTTCATTGAGCGAAGAACCTCTGTCATCTGCCCTTTTTTACCCAGCATTCTGACTCTTATCTCTTCTGTATCATCTACAGAAACTGCGCTGGCGAGTCTCTCTTTAGCTTCTTCTAAAATCTTGCTTAACTGATTCTGCATATTACCTCTCCTGTCTTATAGTTTCGTATATCAATATCCCTGCCGCAACTGATGCGTTCAGAGATTCAATTGTCCCTTTCATTGGTATTTTAACACTGACATCACATGCATCCATGAATTCTTCCGACATGCCGTTTCCTTCATTTCCTATAACAATGGCCGGTTCTCCGGTCATGTCCACATCATAGTACATATTCGATGTATTGAATGAAGTACCGATTATCTTTCTGCCTGCTGCTTTCAGAAGCTCTATGACAACCCCGGTATCAAGTCCGTCATAGACAGGCACCCTAAAGACTGAACCTGCCGCCGATCTGACAGTCTTCGGTGAATAGATGTCCGCACATCCCTTTACGGCTATCACAGCCGATATTCCTGCAGCATCACATGTCCTGATGATTGTCCCTATATTACCCGGATCCTGAAGTCTGTCAAGAACCACAACCGGCCCCGCAGGCAGCTTTTCAGGTGCTGCGTTTTTGGGAACTGCTGCGACTATGCCCTGGCTCGTGCTTGTTGCACACACCTTTGAAAACAGTCTTGAAGGAAGCAGCAGAGCATCATCGATAAATCCGCCGAACATTTCACTGTAAAGCTCTTGCTTATCCTCATCAACTGCAACCAGTACAGGGCTGACACCGTTTATCATAGCTTCCCGCACCGCATTCTCGCCTTCTATCAGATATACTCTTTCTCTGTCACGGTATTTTTTCAGCTGAAGCTGTTTCAGATATTTTAAGTTTTTATTCTCATCTGATGTTATTTTCTTCATTGCCGCAAATTTATAAAAAGCCGGTCACCTGCGGCCGGCTCTTTTACAATCCTTTTCTGTCTGGATTAATCTCAGTTTTTCTTGAGAAAATCAGGAACTCTGAAACCGTCGTCTGAAGTATCAAGGTCTGGATCTATTGTAACTTCAGTCACCTTGATACCTTCCGGCGCATCCTCCGGTGCTGTTCCCGGCACAAATTCATTTCCTCCGTTCAGAACGTCGATGGTTTCCCTGGTTTCATCATGTCTTTCTTCATCGCCGAACCCTGTTGCAATTACAGTTATTATAATCTCGTCTTCGATGTCCTCTCTGACAGTTGCACCGAATATTATAATCGCTTCAGGATCCGCAGCCTCTGCAATCTGTTCTGCCGCTTCGTTTGCCTCCAGCATTCCCAGATCATATCCGCCTGTAATGTTAAGAAGAACCGCCTTGGCTCCCTTAACGTCTGTTTCAAGAAGAGGGCTCTTGATAGCACTTGAAATTGCATCTTCCACTCTGCTGTCGCCGCTGCCTCTTCCTATACCCATGTGGGCAACCCCTCTGTCGCCCATTACAGTCTTGACATCGGCAAAATCAAGGTTAATCAGTGCAGCATCTGAAATAAGATCTGCTATGCCCTGAACGCCCTGCCTGAGAACATCATCTGCCATACTGAATGCCTCTGTCATCTTGGTATTCTTGTCCGCTATTGCCAGAAGCTTGTCATTTGGTACAATAACAAGCGAATCAACATAATTCTTCAGAAACTGGATACCAAGTTCTGCCTGTGCCGCTCTTTTTCTGCCTTCGAATTTAAACGGCTTGGTAACCACTCCTACAGTAAGTGCCCCGATGTCTCTGCCGACCTTGGCTATAATCGGTGCAGCACCTGTTCCTGTGCCGCCGCCCATTCCTGCAGTTACGAATACCATGTCGGCACCTGAAAGAAATTTTCTGATGTCTTCGATATTCTCCTCTGCGGCCTTCTGCCCTATCTGAGGGTTTGCTCCTGCTCCAAGCCCCTTGGTGAGCTTCTCTCCAATCTGCAGTTTTACAGGTGCCTTGGATTTCTCAAGGGCCTGTCTGTCTGTATTTATAGCTATAAACTCAACACCGTCAAGTCCGGCTTCTATCATTCTGTTTACTGCATTGCAGCCTGCTCCGCCTACTCCGACTACTTTGATAACAGCTGCATTGATTTCTTCATTTTCAAATTGCAATATTGAGTTTGGCATATCATGTTCCTCCTGATTTTATACACAGTAAATTGTACCATATCTAGTATAATATTGCACTATATTTTACAGTTTTGCACAAACTAATTTTTGGGGCTGAAAACGCAGTATTCGTCCTTGCCGATGCGTACCATTCCGTTCCTGATACCCTTCTCCGTAAGGTCATACAATACTGCCTCCAGCTTGCCCGATTCAATGCATTTCTGAATATCCTCAGGTGTGCCTCTTACATACAGGTTCTTGTACACATATGCCTTGACAGATGTGTCAGTCACCCATACTGCCGTAAATCTCGCCGTCGTCCTGCTTGCAGCATTAAGCATATTAAGAGTCTTCGTATACATCGAATTTTCTTTTACAGAAAGAGGTTCTCCCTCTTTGCCCTCCTCAACGGTAAGCTTAATGACTCTTGTAATATCCGGTTTGTCCTCCCTGACTGCAAGAACACTTCCGAATCCGTCGATGATATAGTATTTTCCGTCGTATCTGACAGCTGCTCTTTCCACTCTTTCTGTCACTTTGATTTTCACTGTGTCCGGCAGCCTGTAGGTGACTTCCGCATTCTTGATGTACGGATCTTTTATCAGTTCTTTTTCGACTGAAGACCGCTTAACACTGAAAAGATTGACTTTCGTCTTTACCTTTGAGAGTTTTATAATCTGTTCATCGGTATAGTATTCGTTGTTTGAGACAGCAATAGTTTCAACATTAAAATATGCCGATTTCGCAAATGCAAAGCAGCCTGCTGCAAGGGCAATCAGAATCATCAGAGTCGGAAGAAGCCTCTTCCTCATCTTCTTTTTTCTGTTTCTCCTGCGTATACGTTTATCTCTGCTCCTGTCTTCGGGTTCAGATTCCTCTGTCTCATAACCGGCTTCAAACGCTTCAAACTCAATTGTGTCTCTTTTTCCAAAAGCCGTGTCTTTTTCGTAACTTCCCATGAGTTTTTCCCTTTTTCTTTTTCTTTTATTATACTTTATCCTGTGATATTTTCAACAAAAAGGACGCATGCTGCGTCCTCATATTAATATCCCTTCACAGTGATCGATCTCATGCTGGCATATCTGCGCAGGAAATCCCCTGAGAGTGATTCTTCTCTTTTTCCAGGCCATATCCATATATTCCACTTCTATCTCCGAGTATCGTACTGCCGGTCTTTCTCCATCAAGTGAGAGGCAGCCCTCAACAGTGTCGTAAGGATCCTTCTTTGAAATTATTCTGGGATTAATCATAACAGCATCGGTAAAGCCTATCGATACCGCTATTATTCTTTTTCTGCAGCCTATCATGTTTGCAGCAAGTCCCACACATCTGTGTCTGTTTGCATTAAGTGTATCGAGCAGGTCCTGTGCAATATCAATATCTTCCCTGACGGCGTCATCTGATTTCATACAGAGAAACATAACGTCTCTGACAATATCTCTTACCATTTCTGTTCTCCGAATATTTCTTCAAAGATGAGCTCAGCAGAATCATCATATGCGCATTTTCTGGCATTCTCCCCCATTCTCTCACATAACTGAGGGTCGCTTCGAAGCTGCATGATTCTGTCTGTCAGTCCCTCGTCTGTAAGATCTTTTTCCTCGATAAGGAATGCGCCTCCCCTGTCAGCCACAGCTCTTGCATTATGATACTGGTGATTTCCTGTAACATTTGGAGACGGAATGAGTATCGCACATTTTCCTGAAACCGTTATCTCCGCAAGACTCAATGCACCTGCACGCGAAATAACGACATCAGCCGCATTCAGATATTTATCCATCTCATCGATATATCTCATTATGTGAACATTTTCCGAAGCTCTTATGCCTTTTTCCTCAAGCTCTGTACATATCGCTTCATAATATGCGTTCCCGGTTCCGAAATAGAGCGAAGTCTTTGGCATTCCGCCGATTTTTTCGATAACAGAAATCATCGCCTTGTTTATCCTCCCTGCTCCTCCGGAGCCTCCGAAGGAAAGGATCACAAATTCATCTGACGGAATTCCAAGCGCCTCACGTGCTTTTTTCCTGTCTGTTGTGAAAAAGCTTTTCCTTACAGGATTTCCGACAAAAACCTGCTTTTCGGGATGTCTGAAGTACATTCCGGCTCTTTCAAAGCCGAGAAACACTTTCTCCGCATACGGTTCAAGCATTCTGTTTGTCATCCCCGGATAAGCATTCTGCTCATGTATGAAACATCTGACTCCTGCTCTTCCTGCAGCCTTCACTACAGGTCCGCATACATATCCTCCCGTACCGATGACAACATCTGGTCTGAATTCCCTTATGAGTTTTTTTGACTGAGCCATGCCCTTTGCAAGGTCTGCAGCCGTCTTTATATTCTTTAATATATTTTTTCTGTTGAATCCGCTTACAGTTATATACCTTATCTCGTATCCGTTCTGCGGAACCAGTGTCTTTTCAAGGCCTTTCCGGGTGCCTGCGAATATGATCTGCGCATCAGGATATTTTTCCTTAATCTTATCTGCAATAGCAATAGCAGGATATATATGTCCTCCTGTTCCTCCGCCCGTCATTATCACTCTCATTCCTATTCCTCCCTGTCAAGCTTAGAATAATGCGAAATATTAAGAAGTATGCCTATTCCGATGCAGCATACCAGCATAGCGTTTCCTCCGTACGATATAAACGGAAGAATAACCCCTGTCGGGGGCATGGATGATGTTACAATAGCGATGTTAAAAAGAACCTGAATCGCTATCATTGCAGTCACTCCAGAACCCAGCAGCATACTGAATCTGTCAGGTGCGTTAAGCGTTATATTTATGCATCGCCATATAAGAAGCATATATACAACCATAAGCGCGGCAATCCCGATGAATCCGAGTTCCTCACCGATAATAGCGAGGATGAAATCGTTCTGCGGCTCCGGAAGGTATAGATTTTTCTGCATGCTCTTTCCCAGTCCTACACCGAAAAGCCCGCCAGATCCCATTGCCAAAAGCCCCTGAACAACCTGATATCCGTCACCCATCGGATCATCAAAAGGATGCAGAAAACTTGTGATACGCTGCAGCTTGTATCCGCCTTCCTTGATAATAATAGCGGCTCCGGCAGCTCCGCCGATTGCCAGCAGAGATCCTATCCATTTCCAGCTCAGACCCTCGACAAACATTATCGATCCCATTATGAGAACTACAGTTACCGCAGTTGACATATTCGGCTGGAGCATGATAAGTCCGGCAATGAGTCCGCCTACTAGCATAAGCCAGATAACAGAGCCTGCTTTTTTCAGCTTGTCTCTTCCGTTTGTCAGATACGAAGCGGTAAACAGTATCACAGCAAGCTTTGCAAATTCACCGGGCATTACAGTTATTATCTTCAGGTCAAGCCATCTTGTCGCTCCGTTGACAGTCTTGCCAAGGGGCGTGAACAGGAGAAGAAGCATAAAAACAACTGCTGCAAGAAAAGGAAAAGCGAATTTTCTCAAAACTCTGTATGGAATCCTCGAAACTCCAAGCATCGCCGCAATTCCTATTACCGCAAATACCCCGTCTCTGATGAGAAAATGATAAGCATCTCCGTATTTGCTCAATGCACTGTAGTAACTGGCGCTGAAAACCATAATCACGCCGAAAACGATAAGTATAAGCGTTAAAAAAATCAGTATGAAATCATTGTATTTTGATGTTTTTCTCAGTGTCCTGTTAAATTTCCTAATTTTCAATGTACTTCATCACCATTTCTTTAAAATGATTTCCCCTTGCCTCAAAATCCGGATACGCGTCCCAGCTTGCACATGCAGGGGAGAGCAGAATGCTGTCTCCCGGCAAAGCCTTAGAAACCGCCTCCTTCAGCGCCTCCTCAAGATCGCTTTTTACGCAGTATGAAGTGAATCCCGCGTCATCACAGGCTCTGCGGATGCTCTCAGCATCTCTTCCGTACAGTACAAGATATCTGACAGCGCCGTCAAGTTCTGCTGCAAGAGGCTCAAAATCCTGTTTCTTCGCATCTCCGCCTGCAAGAAGAATTATGTTCTTCTCAAGCGCCCTTATTGCAGTAATTGTAGCATCGGTATTGGTTCCCTTTGAATCGTTGTAGAATCTGATACCGTTTTTCTGTCCTGCAAACTCTATCCTGTGTTCAACTCCTCTGAAATTCCTTATCTCTTCAGATATTATCCCGGTATCTATGCCGGCAAAATATGAAAGCGCTGCTGCAGCGAGAACATTCTCAATATTATGTGCTCCGATTATTTTCAGCTCTGAGACGTCACATATCTCATGAATGCTGCCGTCGTTCACAACTATCATTCCATCATCTACATATGCGCCGAAAGAAAGTTTTTCTTTTCTGCTGAAAGGAACAAGTTTCGCTCTGCATCCCTGCGCAAGTTCAAGACAGTTTTTATCATCGTAATTAATTACGACGTATTCATCCTCTGTCTGATTGGCAAATATTTTCGCCTTCGCCTTTCCGTAGTTTTCCATGCTGCCATGCCTGTTGAGATGATCAGGTGTCAGGTTCAGAACAGCAGATACTGAAGGATGAAACTCAGACGTTGTCTCCAACTGAAAACTCGAGCACTCTGTCACAAGCCACGCATCAGAAGGCGCCTCATATGCCTCTGAAACAACCGGAATCCCTATATTTCCTCCAACATATGAATGTTCAAAAGCCGCTCCGAAAATTCTGCCTGCAAGAGTTGTCGTAGTTGTCTTTCCGTTTGTTCCTGTGATGGCGGCAAATTTTCCTCTGCATATCCTGTACGCAAGTTCAAGTTCACCTGTTATCTCAGCACCGGCAGCCTCCTGCTGTTTTATGAAAGGAAGAGCCGGAGGTACTCCGGGGCTCAGAACAACCATGTCATATCTCTCATCGGGCACACATCCAAGATACGCCTTCACGCCGCTTTCGTGTATAAACTGCAGCACGTCACTGTCTATATCCTTTTCCATTTTTGAATCCTGAACAGAAACATCAGCACCCAGAGCCAGGAGAGTCTTAAGCGCTGCCGCTCCCGATCTTCCAAGGCCTGTCACAAGTATTTTTCTGCCCATGAAATACTCTCTGTCCATATTTCACCTCTAGAAACCGAGAGTCAGAAGTCCCAGCATACAGCATACAGCTGTAAATCCCCAGAACATTATCACAACTCTCTTCTCGTTCATGCCTCCCAGTTCAAAATGATGATGAATAGGAGACATTCTGAACACTCTCTTTCCGGTTGTCTGAAATGATACAACCTGGATTATAACGCTGAGAGCCTCGATAACATATGTAAGTCCTGCGATAAGAAGGAAAAGCTCCATTCTCATCGAAACTGCTGCAATCACAAGCGCTCCTCCAAGGGCAAGGGATCCGGTGTCACCCATGAAAACCTTCGCAGGATTCCTGTTAAACACAAGAAATCCGAGACACCCTCCCGATATGGCAGCTGCAAAGCATGCTACATTACCGTATGTGAACATTCCGGCAAGAAGTGCAAGGAAAAGTGAAGATAAAGCTGTGCATCCTGCAGCAAGTCCGTCAAGTCCGTCTGTCAGGTTTACGGCATTTGTCATCGCAACTACGGCAAACATGATAAACGGAATATATAAAATTCCGAAATCCGCATATGTGTCAGCAAACGGAATGTAAACCATTGCCTCGTTCCGGAAATATGCATATACTGCAACTGCCGCCGATATTACCAGCTGGAATGCCATCTTTTCCCTGGCTGTCAGCCCCTCGTTCTGCTTTTTTATAACTTTTCTGAAATCGTCGATAAATCCGACAAGCCCAAAGGCAACTGTCACGATTATCATCACTGCAAGCCTTATATCAAACACACCTGCAGCAAGTGATACCGCTGCCGCCGAAACACATGCTCCCCCTATAAGTGCTATGCCGCCCATGCTCGGTGTTCCCGCCTTGGACTTATGCGACTGAGGTCCTTCCTCACGTATATTCTGCCCCATCTGCTTTTTTTTCAGAACCGGGATCTCTATCCATGTGAATACTGCACTCAGAACAAAAGCACATATAAGGGCAGCAATAATCTGTGTAGTGTACATAACCTTTACCTCTCAAGAATTTTTTTAACTATACGGTCCATATGCATTCCGTTAGAACCTTTTACTAAAACAACATCTCCTGAACATATCAGATCCTCCATGACAGGATAAAACGCTTCCTTATCGGTGAAATACCTTACATCGCCAAGCCCCTTGGCACCTTTGGCTATGCCGAATGCTTCCTTGCCGATTGCCACAAGGATATCTATATCCTTTGAAGCTGCGTATTCTCCCACCTCAAGATGCGACTCTTCAGTCAGTGAGCCAAGTTCAAACATATCTCCGAGAACAGCTATTTTTCTCAGTCCCTTTGTGGCTGCAAGAACATCCAGGGCCGCTTTCATCGATTCCGGACTTGCATTGTATGAATCATCTATTATCTTGATTCCGTTCCTGCCTTTTATTGACAGTCTCTTGTCTGTCAGCTTTGTCTTTGCAAGCCCCTCTGCCGCATCTAACGGATCTATTCCAAGCTCAATCCCTGCAGCAATTGCAAGAGATGCGTTCATAGCGTTGTGTCTTCCATAGACAGGGAGCGAAACCCTTACGGTTTTTTCATCATATTCAAAGGTGAATTCTATACCGCCTTCTCCTCTGTCCTCAATGTCATAAAGATAATATCTGCATCCCCCGTTTGATCCGACTTTATCAAGTCTGTACGGGGTATCACAAAGCTGTGACAGATATTCGTCGTTTCCGTTTACAACAAGCACATTATCAGGCCCGAAGAAATCTGTTATCTCCATCTTCGCCCTGAAAATATTCTCCCGCGTTCCAAGGGTCTCAATATGAGCTATTCCCACATTTGTAATTATTCCAATGTCGGGTCTTGCAAGATCTGCAAGAAAATCTATCTCGCCCGGCTTGTCCATACCCATCTCAAGCACTCCTATCTGAGTATCCGGATCAAATGAAAGGAGTGTAATCGGAAGGCCAAGATGGTTGTTAAAATTCCCCTTCGTCTTGGCAGTCCGGTATTTTACGCTGCATACGGCCTTGACAAGATCTGCTGTGCTTGTCTTTCCGACGCTCCCTGTGACACCGATAATCCTGATATCCATCATGTTTCTGTAACACTCTGCTATATCCTGCAGTGCTTTTGTTGTATCTCCGCACAGTATTACCGCACATTCTGCATCATCCGCATATGTTTCATCTGATATGAGAACTGCAGATGCGCCTTTTGCTGAAACCTGACCGACAAATCTGTGTCCATCGGTATTCTCCCCTCTTACAGCAGCAAACAATTCACCCTTCTCCAGGATTCTCGAATCAATACATGCTCCTGTTATATACTGTTTTCTGTCTCCCTTAAGGAGTGTTCCGTTACATGCTCTTACAGCATCTTCAACTGTTAATCTGTTCATCACTTGCTTCCGTAAATATATACTGTTGATTTTTTGTCTACTTTTGTTCCTGCCTTAGGATACTGGTCTTTTACCTTGAACGAGTCCCCGCTGCTGTCTCCGGACTGGACCTTGTACTTCAGTTCTGCCTTCTCAAGTGCTGATACCGCCTTCTTGTACGAAAGACCTGTGATATCAGGCACTGTTGTCTTATTCTTCTCGATTTTTTCCGTCTCATCATCTGAATACTGAGTTTCGATTCCCAGATAAGGAAGAATGTTCTTGAAAATAGTCTGTGCACAAGGGGCCGCTGTCTGGCTTCCGTATTTTATTCCAACAGGACTGTCCACAATCACCAGTACAGTAACCTTCGGATCGTTCATCGGAGCCATGCCGATAAATGAGGAATAAGTATCTTCGCTGTATCCGCCGGCTTTCGGCTTGTTCGCTGTCCCTGTCTTGCCGCCGACTCTGTATCCTTCAACATATGCTGTCTCTACTCCGCCTTCAGATACTACATACTCCATTATATCGCAAACCTCATCGGATGTCTGCTTTGAAATGATCTGTCTCACCTCTTCAGGCTCAAAAGTCCTGACTGTTTTTCCGTCCGAATCTACAAGTTCCTTTACAAGATGAGGCTTCATCATAACGCCTCCGTTACCTATGGCGCTTACAGCTGTCGCAAGCTGTATAGGCGTTACCGCGATGCCATGCCCGTATGCCATTGTAGCAAGATCTACAGGTCCTGCCGTGTCCTCATTCTGAAGGATTGCCGTAGCTTCTGACGGATAATCTATGCCTGTTATACTATCATATCCGAAAAGCTCCATGTAGTTGTAGAATCTCTCTTTCCCTATCCGAAGACCGAGTGTTACAAACACAGGGTTGCAGGAATTTCCCACAGCTTCTTCGAGGGTCTGCTTCCCGTGCGGAACATCGCTCCAGCATTTGAGCGTCTCCCCTGAAACATCTATGCTTCCATTATCATAAAATGTTTCGGAAGGCGATGTGAGTCCCTCCTCCAGCGCAATAGTTGTTGTCATTAGCTTGAAAGTTGATCCGGGTTCATATGTGTCCTGAAGAAGCGGATTTCTCCACATCTTGTTCCAGTAATCTACTTTCTTCTTATCACTCATACTGTCGAGTTTCTTCTGTTCTGCTTCAGTCGGCGCCTCCCTAGGATTATTCGGATCATATTCAGGAGTCACTGCCATTGCAAGAATTTCTGCAGTCTCAGTATCCATCACAAGGCACATGACTCTGTCTGCCTGTGTCTTTTTCTGGCATGACGCTATTGCCTTTTCCACATAGTTCTGAACAACTTCATCTATGGTAAGAACAACTCCCAGTCCGTCTTCTGCCGCGTAGTATTCCTCAAAACCATATGAAAGGCCATTGCCCGACACATCGGTATTCTGGATTCTTCTTCCGGACACACCTGTCAGATACCGGTTATAGTACGCCTCTATACCTGCAAGGCCGGTATTGTCATCCGACACACTGCCTATAAGGTGAGAGGCAAACAAGCCCAGAGGATAAAACCTCTTGCTATCCTCTGACAGTTCCACTGCAGTCAGTTCAAGTTCTCTGATTCTGTCCGCTGTCTCCTTTGAAAGTCCTGACTCTATCTTAATCAGATTCTGATCCGCAGTGACACTTTCCCTGACTTCATCATCATCCATCTCAAGTATGCCGGACAGTCCCGAAATCACTTCAGATGTGAGATCTTCTTTTTTATTTGCACTGTCTGCTGTTTTCAGATCTGCAGGACGCACCCATACAGAATAAGCGGTCCCCGATACAGCAAGTTCCATTTTGTTTCTGTCATAAATCACACCGCGTTTCGCCTCTACAAGAGAATCCCTTGTCTGCTGTGCGGCAGCGGTGTCAGCCAGTTCTTCGCCCTTTACAATCTGCCACCATCCACATCTGAAACACAGAACAGACATTATAAAAAGGATGAATGCAAAAGCGCCCAGCAGGCGTTTTCTGTTTTTAATTGTAATCTGATTTACTTTTGCTCTGTCTTTGTTCATTTATTTAAAAAGCCGGACCGAAATATTCTCTGATGCTCTGTCCGACTTCTCCTTTCTATGCAGTTAAACAGGCCCCGATCAGTTGTCAGCTTGGTCACTCACCACAGAAGCCAGATCACCCGGAGTCTCTATATCATTCACATATACAATCTGACTGGATGAAGGGTACTTCATTCCCAGTTTCTTCTTGGCCTTCTTCTCAAGGTTTGTAATACTGTTCGCAGTCTGAAGTTTAATATCTGTATCTGCTATCTCATTTTCAAGCATCTGATTCTCCCGCACCAGAGTGTTCACCTGATACTTGAGCGTTGCTGAAAAAGCAGCGGACACTATCGAAAGAATTCCTGCAAGGCCGATTACGACAACAAGCATCAGCGCTATTTTTTTGTCACGTGCCGTAAATGATGTTTTACTTCTGGAATGTCTCAGTTCCGAAGATGCGGCACTTTTGCTGCTCTGCCCCGGTGCATGACCGTGCTGTCTGTATGCTTCTTCAAAATCATACCACTGTGCTTCCTGCATTATTTCTTCCTTTCTATAATTTCTCAATTATTCTAAGCTTTGCGCTTCTTGCTCTGTGATTGTGTTCAAGTTCCTCTTCACCGGGCACAACCGGCTTGCCTGTTATCTTCCTGACATCTGCAGTCCTGCCGCATATGCATACAGGAAATTCCGGCGGACATGTGCAGGGATTAACTCTTCTCTTAAAGCATTCCTTTACTATTCTGTCCTCCAGAGAGTGGAATGTGATAACACACAGCCTTCCGCCGGGCGCAAGGACATCACAGAACTCGTCACACGCTCTCCTGAGCTGACCAAGTTCGTCATTGACCTCTATCCTTATGGCCTGAAATGTCCGTTTGGCAGGATGGGGACCATCACGCCTTGCTTTTGCGGGAACAGCCGCCTTTATAATCTCCACCAGTTCAAATGTGCTCTCGACCGGCTTTTTCTTCCTGAATTTCACAATAAATTCAGCTATACGCGATGCCCACTTCTCTTCACCGTATTTCCTGATTATTCCTGCAAGTTCATCCTTTGTATACCCGTTCACAACATCATACGCTGTGAACGTGTCTTCCTGACTCATCCTCATGTCAAGAGGAGCATCGTTCATGTATGAAAAACCCCTTTCAGCGTTGTCAAGCTGAAAAGATGAAACTCCAAGGTCCAGCACCGCTCCGTCTATCGCATCAATCCCCAGTTTCTCCAGAACATTTTTAATATCCGAGTAATTGCTCTGTACATAGTGCCTTGTGCACGAATACTGTTTCAGCCTTTCTGATGCGGCTGCAAGAGCGTCCCTGTCCCTGTCAATTCCTATAAGTATTCCTTTTTCTGAGAGCCTGGAACATATGACAGATGAATGCCCTCCGCCTCCAAGAGTTCCGTCAACATATATTCCGTCACTTTTAATATCAAGTCCCTCGATTGTCTCATCGAGAAGAACCGAAGTATGCTTAAATTCCATATTCGACCATCTTCTGAGCCATCTGTGCAGGTGAAAGCGCCGCCATATTGTCCTTGTTCTCCCATTCCTCTCTGGCCCATATTTCTATCTTGTCCAGATTGCCTACGGTAACAAGTTCCTTCTGTATGCCTGCATATGCTCTGTGTTCGGCAGGTACTGTAAGTCTGCCCTGCTTGTCAATGTCACATTCAACAGCGTTTGCAAAGAAGTTTCTTACAAAAGCTCTTGCAATCTCATCCGACTGAGGAAGAGCCTTGAGCTTGCCTATGAACGCTTCCCATTCCTTCATGGGGTATATGTACAGGCATTTGTCCATACCCATAGTAAGAACAGCATTCCCCTTGAGTTCTTCTCTGAACTTGGCAGGAATGATCATTCTGCTCTTCGCATCTATTGAGTTCTGGTACTTGCCCATTAACATGTCATCTACCTCAGAAAACTATACTCCACGCTATTATTATCTTCACTATACACCACTTCACTCCACTTCGCAACATTTTCGCTCCAAACTTAGTGCAATTTAACCCACCTCAAGTCAGTTTTTTTTGCCGCTCCATTTAAAGATAATTTAAAAACACAAGATATTGTATGAAATTCTTGTGTAAGGCACAAGTAACCACAATGTCAAAAACAAAACCGTTATACTCTCCGGATTCGTGCAGACACAAAAAAACCTGCGCATTTTCCACGCAGGTTTAAGTCTTTTTCTGTCATTTCATAAAACTTAGGCACTCATTTGTGTCTATCCGAAGAAGGAAGTAATCTGTGCAATAAGAACGATGATAAGTACAGCAGGAGCGATAACCTTAAAGCAGATATCGAACCATTTTGCAGAATTCATCTTTACGCCGGGTGTTGCTTCAATTTCGGTCTTAATCGAATCTATTCCAACTATCCATCCGATTACAATACACATTCCGAATGCTCCAAGAGGCATAAGAATTCCTTCAGTAATTACATCGTAGAAATCAAGCCAGCAGTCACACCATACTTTTACGTTCTCTATACCGAAAAGCTCTGCAGGAGTTTTCATGATCGCTCCTCCGCCTACTCCGGAACCGAGTCCGTCAAATGCTACAGGTATAGCGAACAGAAGAACAAGCGCTCCTATAATAACTGTGAATCTGCCTCTGTTCATCTTCATGCCTTTTTCACGGCGTATGTCCATTACAAACGTTACGCTTCCCTCAAGGATTGAGATTGAAGAAGTGATTGCTGCAATGAATACAAGACCGTAGAATATGAACCCCATCAATGCGCCTATCTCTCCGCCCATTCCGTCTGCAAATACACTGTGAAGTGTTACAAAAAGAAGTCCGGGACCGCCGCCTGGTTCAAGACCGAAAGCGAATACCGCCGGCATTACAGCCATACCTGCCATTACTGCCACAATTGTATCGGCAGTCGCAATGATAACCGAGTTCTTGACAAGTTTTGTTTCCTTTGGCAGATATGAACCGTATGTAAGCATGATACCCATGGCAAGTGAAAGCGAGAAAAACATCTGTCCCGCTGCTGTCTTTGTTATGCTCCATATGCCCAGTTCTCTGATTGCATCTGTGTGAATTCCGAACATGAATCTGTATCCGTCTGCCGCTCCGTCAAGAGTAGCTACATATACTATTACAGCAATCAGCAGTACCGCAAGAGCCGGCATAGCAATCTTTGTGAATCTCTCGATACCCCCTGCAACTCCGCCGGATACGATAATCACGGAAGCTGCCATGAAAATCGCAAAGAAAACATACATTGACGGACCTGCGCATACGAATGTCCCAAAATAGTCCCCGCTTGACATTGTCATTATATCCGCATCCTGCGGATTGAATATCGCCCCGGCAAATCCCACAACGTACTTAAGTACAATTCCGCCAAGAACTGAATAAAACGACATGATAAGAAATCCCGAGAATACGCTGAAATACCCAAGAAATGTGAATTTTCTGCATAACTGCCTGTATGCACCTACAGGCCCCATCTGATACTTTCTGCCAAGTGAGAGTTCTCCAAGAAGAACAGTAACTCCCACAAGTGCTGCGAGAATCAGATATATAAGAAGGAATATTCCTCCGCCTGATGCCCCCATCTTATACGGGAATCCCCATATGTTTCCAAGGCCCACTGCAGATCCTACAGCCGCTAAAATAAAGCCGATATTAGAACCCCAGTTCCCTCTGTGCTCTTTCATTTTCTACCTCCAATAATTTAACATAGTAAAGATTTACAATAACAAAACAAGTTTATACATTTAAATGTATAAAGTCAATGCATACAAAAACAATTACTAAGTATACAGTATTTTATTGTCATTTTTCACAATTTTCGTCTTCCGTCTTGTTCATATGCACAACCAGGTAATATTTTTGAAAAAAGTACGCTCAAACCCCGTTTTTTCGCTTCCTTTCTGCGAATTAGTAAGTGTAATGAAAATACGAAACATTGCTTTAGCTACTGAATGATGATATATTCATAATGTATATTATTCAGTAAAGGAGGCTGCAGTATTGGAGAAAATTAACGAGCAGGCCGTTGCAGCATCTGCTGACAGCGATGTGCTGGAAGAGTTCATTCACAGCAATATCGATTTCATTCTCAGCTGTGCAGGCAAGCATTCAGGCCGTTTCATTTCGACAAGCGATGACGAGTTTTCAATAGCAATGTATGCCTTCTACGAGGCTGTAGGCTCATACAGGCAGGGGCAGGGAGATTTTCTTCCATTTGCTGCCATGATTATTAAACGCAGGCTCACAGATTACTACAGAAAACAGAGCCGTTTCAAAGACGAGCATTCAATTGCACCTGAAGTTTTTTCAGGAACAATAGACGATGAATCCGCCGATACCGCTCAGTATGAGGTGCAGGAAAAACTTACCGGCAGAAGAGAACCTTCGGCCGCAGATGAAATCGAGGCAGTTACCGAAGAGTTCATACCATACGGCTTTTCATTCATGGATCTTGCAGACTGTTCGCCAAAGGCATCAAAGACGAGAAGCCAGTGTAAAGAAGCAGTCACATGCATATTAAAATCGCCGATACTTCTATCGAGCATCAGAGATTCCAAAACTCTGCCGGTGAAGGCACTGTCTGCACAGAGCAAAGTCAGCAGGAAAACAATCGAAAGACACAGAAAGTACATAATAGCGGCGGTTATCATCCTTACAGGTGATTATCCGATACTCGCTGAATATATGAAATATATGAAGGAAGGAGGAACAGCATGAAAGCCCTGATAGTAGAAATCAGAGGAAACAGTGCGGCTGCACTTTGTGAGAACAGCGGCATTGTAAAAATACCGAACAAGGGATATTCCGTCGGGCAGCAGGTCAACATTGTAGCAAAGAAAAAATCAGTGTATCGCCTGTCTGCAGCTGTGGCATGTATCGCAATGTTCTTCGGTCTTTCCACAACAGGATATGCTGCATTCACTCCATATTCATATGTAACTCTGGATGTAAATCCATCTTTTGAGTATACGCTTAACAGATTTGATCAGGTTATCGGAGTTGAATCGGTAAACGATGACGCGGAAGCTGTTCTCAACGAGATTGACATTCCGAAATTCAGAAACATCGACGAAGTCATAAAGCTTACAATCGACGAACTGTATAACGAAGGATATCTTACAGGAGATGAAAAAGAAATAATGCTTCTTTCAGTCTGTGGCGGAGATGACGGCAAAACAAAAGATCTCGCAGAAAAACTTACAGATGTCACAACAGCTTACGAAGCTACCCCCGATATCCTTGAAGTTACCGAGGATGACCGGAAGGCAGCGGATGATCTGAATACAACTGCCGGAAAACTGGCACTAATTCTCGATATTGTAAACAAAACAGACAAAGTGACAGAAGCTGATGTAGAAAAATACGTTGATAAATCCGTAAAAGAGATAATCGCAGTTCTTGACAACAAGACAAAAAAACCTTCTTCTACAAACTCAGCAAACGACGTCAACGAAAAAGACGGTGCATCAGACAGCACAGGAAGCGGTTCCCAGGCGCCGTCTGCAGGCAAGGCTCCTTCAGCTTCCAATCCGCCTGAAGAGACAACATCATCACCTGAAACTCCGCAGAAACCGGAAGCACCGGCAGATTCAGCCGATAAACCTCAGGTACCTTCAGACAACGACGATATTGACGACAGCGATATTTCCGGACCGGGAAAATAGAAAACATCATTTCGGGCAGACTGCATAAAAAGCAGTCTGCTTTTTATTTTTACACTGCAAAAAACTCCCATTTTCATGGGAGTTAAAACTAAAATAGAGTGAGGACTAAATTCTGTTTTATAGTGTGTTGTTTAAGTTTATTCTTTGTTTTCTGTTAGTCGGTTTAATAGAGGGAATCCCTTTTTTCACTGCCTCGGAATCCCCTCTCAGTGTAATTTAGATGTTAGCGGCAGAATAGCCTGATTCGCTTCGTTTCCTTTCGGTAACAGGAGGAATCCTCCT
>JAEDDI010000020.1 GCA_016293805.1 Bacillota bacterium
CCCGCTTTTGCCTCCTGTCTTTTCTACAAGATGAATATCACCTATGGTCATCCTCTTATCTATAGCCTTGCACATATCATAAATTGTGAGAAGTGCAACAGATACTCCTGTCAGCGCCTCCATCTCAACTCCTGTCTTCCCTTCTGTCTGCGCTGTACAAAATACCGATATATCGCAGGCTTTCTCATCGATTTCAAATTCTACCTTCACATTTGAAAGAAATATCGGATGACACATCGGTATGAGCTCTGCAGTCTTCTTTGTTCCCATAATTCCTGCAACCTGGGAAACTGTCAGAACATCGCCTTTTTTCACCTGCCTGCCAAGTATCGCATCAAGCGCCCTGCGGCTCACGTGAATGCTTCCTCTGGCCACTGCAGTCCTTCCCGTTATATCCTTTTCGGAAACATCCACCATTACAGCGTTTCCGTTATCATCAAAATGCGTTAATTCCATAATCTCTCCTATTTCAGCAGAAGAATCTGCTCCTCATCAAACTTAAGATAGTCGGGAAGACCTCTTTCCTCTATCATTTTCTGCCGGTATTCCTGGCAGTACCAGTATATAAGATAATCTGCCCCGCTTTGGCCCTGCGGCCTGATGCAGTAGTTCTTCTCAAAGAGAAGACTGTCCACCCTTTCAAGGATGAAAGGAATACAGTTCCTTTCCATCTCTCCCCAGACGGGGGTGAAACAGTGCGCTCTGTATCCTGCATATTTCACATCATCTGGTATATCCTGTTTAAGGTAAAGAGTAATTCCCCAGTCCGCCGCCTCAAGCAGATGATCGCCTGTTTTCCTGACGGCAGAGAAGTTCTTGCATCCTGTAAGCCTTGCAGCTTCAAGACATCCGGGATTCTGAAACACGTCTTCAGTCCTTCCGCCTGATATAACTTTACCTTCAGACAGGATATAAAGCTCATCGCTGAATCTGTAGAGCTCATCCCTGCTGTGAGACACCATTATAACCTGGCCGTCAAAATCATCAAGCATATTCATCATCTCAAGCTGCATGCGGTCCTTAAGATAGACATCAAGCGCAGAATACGGCTCATCGAGAAGTATCACATCAGGCTCAGATGCCATAATCCTTGCAAGGGCGACTCTCTGCTGCTGACCTCCCGAAAGCTGTCCCGGGAGCCTTCCCTCAAGTCCGGAAAGCCCGAACCTTGACAGCATCTCACCTGCCTTTGCCGTCTTCTCCTCCTTCGTCCCCTTAACTCCTGCAGATATATTCTGCAAAACAGTCATAGACGGAAACAGCGCATAATTCTGAAACATATATCCCACATTTCTCTTCTGCGGCTTAAGATCAATCTTATCCTCTATGCTGTAAAGCACCCTTCCGTCAATCTCAATCCTTCCTCTGTCAGGTTTATCAATACCTGCAAGCATCCTCAAAGTCATGCTCTTGCCCGAGCCTGATGCTCCAAGAATACCAATCCTTTTCGCACTGCTTTTAATACTGACATCAAGGGTAAAATCCCCCATATCCCTATATATATCAACAAATATACCCATACTCTACCACCGCCTGATATTCTTCATTTTACTTCCTGCAATCAGGTTGATAACAAAGACTGCAGCAAACGCAATAACAAGCACAATTACTACCCATACGCCTGCAGTCGCATAATCCCCGTCCTGAATTACCATGGCGATCTTCTGCGAAATGGTTCCTGTCTTTCCAGGGATATTGCCTGCAAGCATAGAGGTCGCGCCGTATTCGCCCATTGCCCTTGCAAATGTGAGTACGGTGCCCGATGCAAGTCCAGGGCCTGCAGCGGGCACTGCGACTTTCCAGAAAATCTTCATCTCGGACATTCCAAGTGTTCTTCCCGCATGGATGAGGTTAATATCAATCTGTTCAAAGGCTGCTCTTGCGTTTCTGTACATGAGAGGAAATGCGATTACCGTCGCAGCAAGTATGCATCCAAGCCACGTATGAACCGCGCTTATATCAAAGGTGTCATAAAGGAATATTCCAAAGGGTCTTCTCCTGCTGAATATTAGAAGCAGGAAAAA
Source organism: Bacillota bacterium (assembly GCA_016293805.1). Classification (GTDB taxonomy): domain Bacteria; phylum Bacillota; class Clostridia; order Peptostreptococcales; family Anaerovoracaceae; genus UMGS973. The sequence goes on from JAEDDI010000020.1 coordinate 2,025, forward strand.
GCCCGCAACCGTAGGCGGAAGCACCAGAGGCAGAGTCAGAAGTCCGTCCCATACGGATTTGCCTTTAGTGCCGAGTGAAATCACCTTTCTTGCGGCGAAAATCCCAAGGAAAAATGATAATACAGTTGCCACAATTCCCGTTTTAACTGAGATCCACAAGGGGCTCCAGTCAAGTCCCTGAAGTATTTCCATCATTTCTTTCTTCCTTTATTCTACGTCGGTATCAAAGCCGTACTTTCTGTAAAGAGCCTTCGCATCATCATTTGTTATATATGCAAGGAATGCTGCTGCAGCTTCTTTCTGTGCGTCTGTGGCTTCACCGTTTACAACCTGGCATACAGGATAGATTATATCGCCTGTAACAGAATAAGGCACTGTTTCAATAATCAATATATTATCTTCATGCCCTACCGTATCTGAAAGGTAAACAGTTCCAACTTCACTTGAACCTTCTTCCACTGCCGCAAGCACCTTGCTGACATTACCCTGTTCGCTGATCTGTACACCGCCTAGCTGATCTGATACCTCCTGAGTGGTAATTGCAGAAGGGTCATCAGCCTTTTCAAGGATGCCAAGATTCACAAGGGCTGCCCTTGTGTACCTGCCGACAGGCACGCTTCCGTCAGCAAGAGCGATGCTCTTTGCCTTTCCTATTGTCGCAAGATCTGTTACCTTCGTACCGCTGCCCGGCTGAGTGATTACCACAAGCTGGTTATTAACCACATTCTGTCTTGTTCCTTCATTAATAAGTCCGTCCTCTTCCAGCTGGTCCATCTGCTTTTCCGCCGCAGAAAAGAATATGTCGCATGGAGCACCTTCTTCAATCTGAGTGAGTAAAGTTCCCGAGCTGTCCGCATTGATTACGATATCAACATCAGGATTAGCTTTTTCAAATTCAGCTTCAAATTCAGCCATTACAGCCCCAAGAGATGCTGCCGCAAACACATTTACTGCTGTTTTTTCCGGTTCCTTGCTGCCGCATGCTGCAAATGACACTGACATGACAATTGCTAATGTGAGTGAAAGCAGTTTCTTCATTATTCTTCCTCCTGTTCTTAAACCTTCTATTTTCCAAAGCCGCAGTTTGGGAATGTGCATACGCTGCAGCCCAGACACAGGCCTCCTTCTCCAAGGCTTTCGATATCTTCTTTATGTATTATCTCTCCTGCCATTACCCGGGGAAGTACGAGATCGAATATCGTCCTCTTTGAATACATTACGCATCCGGGAAGTCCCATGACAGGAATATTTTCATCGCCGCAGTATCCTATCATGAACATGGCGCCCGGCAGCACAGGCGCCCCGTATATTCCATTATCACCTGTCACTGCCTTAATTGCGTAAGGCGTTAAATCGTCCGGATCTACGCTCATTCCTCCCGTGCAGATAATGAGGTCGCATCCTCTGTCAAGAAGATTTCTTACAGCGGATACTATCATCTCCTTATCGTCGCTGCATATTATATGGCCTTCTAAAGAGACCTCATAATCTGAGAGCTTTTCAAGTATAACATCGGTGAATGTGTCTTCTATGAGCCCTTCGTATACTTCACGCCCTGTTGTGACGATACCTGCCTTTTTGCGGAGAAAAGGCTTTACATTGAATATCGGTGCACCTTCTGTCATCTTTTTTACTCTTTCCATCTTTTCCTTTTCAATGACAAGAGGGATTATTCTTGTTCCTGCAACCTTGTCCCCCTTTTTTACGGGGAAGTTTCCATGTCTTGATGCTATCATCATCTGGCCGAAGGAGTTTACAAGATCAAGCCTTTCTCTGTCCACTGTGAGAAGTCCGTCGCAGGCGGCTGCAAGCTCTATTTTGCCTTCCCGGACTTCCCCTCCTGTGAGATTGTCTCCTCTGCAGATTTCATAAAGCACCATTGCAGCATCGTTTTCATGCATCATGGTATCATCGTTTTCCCATACGTATATATTGAATTTGCCAAGGCTCTTGAGCACAGGGATGTCCTCTTTAGTTACAACATGTCCCTTTCTGAAAGGCGTATCTTTAGTTACTCCCTTAATTATCCGTGTAATGTCATGGCATAGTACCTGCCCTGCCGCATCGTCTGTTTTTACCAGTTTCATAAATTCACCTGCCTAGTATTCCCTTGAAACATTCATCAAACTTTGCGTTTGCAAATTCTGATACTTCTTCCTCATATTTTATGTATCTGTCAAGGATTATCCTGCCTTCTCCGGTCAGCCGCGCTGTTCCGCCGAATCTTCCGCCGTTTTGCCTGTCGATGAGCCCTGATCCCAGTTCCTCCTCGCTCTCCTTTATGAGATTCCATGCCGCGCTGTATGAAATTCCCACGCTTTCGCTTGCCTCTCTTACCGAACCCAGTCTGTCGACCTGAATCAGAAGCTGTTTCATCTGCATCCCCATTATATTTCTCATTCCGGCAAGCCCGATCTCTATCTGCGGCCTTATAAGGGTGGGGTTCTGCCTGTCGATGAGTTTTTTTATCTCTTCCTCATCACTTTTGCTCGATACGCAGCCCATATCATCAACCGGAACGACTGTAATAGTCTTCGCAGACTTCTTTACTGCTCCGGACATCCCGCCTTCTTCTTCATATGATAATATGCGTGGAACTATCTCTGAATCTATCAGTAACGGATGGCCTTTTTTTCCGCCGTATGAAGGGATAACTGCATCGCCTTCAGATGAGACAAGCGCCCTGACTGTATCATCGCCGAAAAAAGGATATCCGCTGGGACAGAATAACACTCTGTCGCATCTCCTGTAAATTTTCTCAAGACCAAGCTTTGCAGACTGAAGCACATCTGTCACATCATACCCTTTGTTTTCGGCAAAACTCAGGCCGAAATGTCTCATCTTCTTTCTGAGTTTTGCATCATAGCCTGTCACGACGATTATATCGTCAATACCGCACTTTTTAAGCGTCGCGACAATTCTTTCCGGCGCGCTCATTACTGCGATATCATCAAAGGCATTGATGTTTTCGTCCCTTTCCGTAATATTTGCAGCTGTAACTACAGCACCCGTTCTCATCGCTGCTCCTTTCCCGCACACTCTCCCTCTCTTCCCGTGAGTATTCCCAGTCCGTGCTTAAGGCTTGGAAGTATGAATGAGAGTGCTTCTGCTACTGCTCCGGGACTTCCCGGAAGATTTACAATAAGAGTATTATGTCTTATGCCGCTCACGCCCCTTGAAAGCATTGCCCTTGGAGTGATTTCGAGCGAATAATACCTGATTGCCTCTGCAATACCCGGCGCCATCCTGTCACATACCTCTCCTGTTGCTTCAGGAGTATTGTCACGCGGGGAAAACCCCGTTCCCCCTGTTGTGAATATAACATTTACCTGCCTCTGGTCCGCCAGTCTGCATAATTCCCGTTTAAGAGGTTCCTTATCATCAGATAAAACAATTTTTTCTATAACTTCATAGCCTTCATCTTCCAGCATTTTTTTAAGCACCTCGCCGCTTTTGTCCTCTCTCTCCCCGGAAAATGCCCTGTCACTTAATGTTATAACGGCGGCGGTAAAAGGAGCTGAAAGGTCCGGCCCAAGAATTACAGCCTCGTCTCCTTCCGTTACTCTTCCAGATGATAATACCTTAAAAAAGGCTCCTTCTTCCGGCATGATGCATTCACCTGTTTCCCTCTTTATACTGCAGTCACCGTGACATGACTTTCCAATCTGAGTCATCTCAAGAACCGCATCACCTATTCTTATCCTTGTGCCGACCTTCATGGCCCTGAAATCAAAACCTTCCATGACAAGGTTTTCCCCAAATGCGCCAAATGATACATCAGCGCATTTATCTCTGAACTTTTCTATACTTTCAAGAGAAAGCATGCTGACCTGTCTGTGCCATCTTCCCGCATGCGCATCTCCTTTTATCCCGTAATCCTTTATTAACTCTGCAGTGAAAACGGGGCTCTTTCCCGTTCCCTTATTATCACTTATACATACCGCAGCCACTCTGCCCATTTCATCCACCTATACTTACCATCCTTTTCTTTTCTGTAATCTTCTCTGTTTCATCAAAGCAGTGCATAAGGGGCTTTGATAAAACCGCTTCCCTGATAAGGTCAGTAACACTTTCCCCGTCATGCATCCCTTCCGTCCTGAGAGCCTCCTTAAGATCAGCCCCCTCATCATAACACAGGCAGCTCTTGAGCTTTCCATCTGATGTAAGCCTCACTCTGTTGCAGCTGCTGCAGAAGGAATTATTAACCGCATCAATGTATCCTATGCTTCCCTTAAAACCATCATGCCTGTAATATCTGGCTGGTCCTTTGCCGTGAAGGGAGATGTCTTTTTTTCCCTTTCCAAACTCTGCCTCAACTCTTTTTCGCACATCTTCTCCCCGCAAAGGAGGATAGTCCCTTCCCGAACCTATCGGCATCATCTCAATGAATCTCACATCAAGCGGATTCTCCTTTGCAAGTGATGCAAGGTCTGCAATCTCATCGTCATTTACGCCACTGATTATAACCGAGTTGATCTTTAGACTAATGCCTGTATCAAGGCATGCTTCAACAGCGCCGGTAACTCTGGAAAGGCAGTCCCTGCCTGTAATATATTCATACCTTTCGGCTTTAAGGGTATCCAGGCTGATATTAATCCCGTCAATTCCTGCCAGGACAAGTTCATCCAGGTGCTCTCTTAGAAGGACTCCGTTTGTGGTCATTGTGACTTTTTCTATACCGGATATCCCTTTTATCATTGATATTAACTTCGGGCAGTTTTTCCTTGCGAGGGGCTCGCCGCCCGTTACCCTGACTGTATTTATTCCAAGCTTTGCAGCGCATTCACACACTCTTACTATTTCCTCAAAGGATAGAATCTCATTTCTGTCTGTAAGCTTTATCCCCTCCGGCATGCAGTATCTGCATCTGAGGCTGCACCTGTCTGTAACGGAAACTCTCATATATTCAATTTCTCTGCCGAAACTGTCTTTCATCCGGATACTGCCTGTCCCTTTCTTCGTCTGTCATGCATATTATACCAGTAATCGGTAAAGCGATTAACAAAAAAATATAAATCGCTTCAGGAAATAAAGTCCGACTATTATACATCTGCGTAATAATCGGACTTAGATACATAATAAACGGGACTGCCGCGTTATGCGGGCAGTCCCGTGATAATTTTATTAATCTGCTCTTTCTTCTGCCGACTTGACTGCAGTTCTTCCGTAAATGCCTCCTCTGCCGTATCACGGATTACAGTTGCCGCAAGGTGAATACCCCTCTTTTATCAGCTTTGTTCTGCTTTCATCTGAGTACACCTTGTTCTCTTCTTTCATATCATCTACACTTATACAGTCAGGATAGTGGAATTTCCCGCTGCTTTTGTTTATCACATATGTTCCGTCATAACCGGTATCGGAAGGCTCCGCCTGCCGGTCTTCCTCCTCTGCCGGTTCAGAATCAACCCAGTATCTGTTGCCATCTGAGAAAGCAGTCACCTCTCCCTGCATGTCAGTTCTGAAGATTTTGATTCCAAGTGAATTAAGAAGGTCTATCGTCTGCTGCGCCGGGTGCCCGTATCTGTTGTTTTCACCTACACTGATGAATGCATATTTAGGTGAAACAGCTCTTACAAAGCTCTCACTGCTTGATGATGCACTTCCGTGATGACCGACAACGTAAAGGTCAGCATCAATGTCAGCCCCCGATGATACCATTTCAGACTCCGCATTCTCCTCAGCATCTCCCGTTATTATACAGCTGTAGTTTCCGTATGTGACCTTAATAACAATCGATGCGTCATTTTCATCGTTTCCTGCGTAGTCATGCGGACTCAGAACCTGAATATCCGCATTCCCAAGAGTATATGAATCACCTGCCAAAGGATGCTCTTCATCTGCCCCGTTATTTTTCAGCATGTCTCTGAATGACCTGTATATTGCAGAATCAGCAGTATAACCTGGAGTTACTGCCGTATCAACTTCGCATGTATTAAGCACACCGACAAGACCTGCAATGTGATCCTCATCGTAGTGTGATACAAACATGTACTCAAGTTCGTCTATATTATGCTTCTTCAGATAACTTACAACATACGAGGAATAGCTTCTTCCGCCTCCGTCATATATCATATATTCTCCGTCTGACTCGATTAGTATCGAAAGTCCCTGCCCCACATCAAGCATGGTGACCTTAAAAGGTGCATCCGCGTCATCAGATGGAGCAATCTCTTCTATCTCAGTACTCTGCGGAGGAACATTTTCCGGAGGGGCGTAAGTATTACCGCATCCCGGAAGAATCACCGCCAGAAGCAGAGTCAAACAAATCAGTAAATTTCTTAGAAGTTTTCTCATGTCTGTCTCCTTATGCCGTTTTTGCGGCAGGCAAAATTGTCGACAATATTATACATTAAAGATTTTGGATGGACAACCTATAAAAGGAATAAGATGGAAACAGCGTCTCCATCTTACCAGAATTATTTTCCTTTATTCTTTTTTCTGTCAATATATGCGATTCTGTCAGATCTTCTTTCAGGCATCTTCTCAGGATTTACACCGCGAAACTCCTCAACGTCGGGGATAAGTTCAAGCCACACATCACCGTATGCATCTTCAAGCGCTTTTTCAAGCTCACTGTCAAGGGCCTTGAGCACGGCCACGTCTATTGTGTCCGTATCAAGTTCAAAATACACCTCTATCCAGCAGGTTCTGCCTGTCTTTATAACATCTATAAATGTAATCTTGTATCCAAAGGCAGCACATTTTTCCTGCGCTATCTTTTCTATCCCTTCTCTTATCTTCTTCTCCGGTGCAAACAGAATCAGATTTCTCACAGCCTCCGCTATCATCTGAACAGGTTCCTTTGCCAGAATCACTGCAATTAGAATTGCAATTGCCGGATCCACATATACACAGATCCATGAAAGAGATGTCCTTCCTATAAGCAGGTTTGCCATAAACCCGAGGCCCACGCCAAGGGTGCTCAGAGAATCAAGCCTCCATATGAACTTTTCCGCCTGTACAGCAGGCGTATCTGTTTCCCTGCCAAGCCTTGAGATTATATAAAACATTACAAAGCATACAGCAGAAACGCAAAGCTCAAACACGCCTATTACTCCCGATTCAACTTCGTTTCCGCCTTCCGCTATGGCGAGTATGCTCTCCTTTACAAGTACAGTTTCTATAACAAGAAGTGCAGTATATTTAATCAGTATGAATAAAGATTCAACCTGCGCATAGCCGTAGGGTCTTTTTTCTGTTACGGGCCTGTATAACAGAGGAACCAGTACAAGGAACGGGCCGATCATTACCAGCTGCACTATATCATATATGCAGTCCATCAGTATCGCCATGGATCCTGTATACCATGCGCATATTACCTCTGCTGCAAGAAAAGCAATGCTTCCTCCAAGTGATATGTTGAGTATTCTTTTTTCTTTTTTCACAGATATGCTGTCTTCCATTTTTCATTTCCCCCTTCCGGGATTTCCTTCCGGAAGATTTGCAAGCACAACTGATATGAAAATCATCAGGCATCCGATGACCGCCCCCGCTGTGAAAGTGTCTCCCAGTATTATGCTTCCGGCTATGCATGCAACTACCGGTTCGAATGCGTCAATCAAAGCCGCATTTCCGGGTCCTATGTATTTGATGCCTATAAGGTAGCAGTAGAAGTTCAGAAAACCGCATATGAGTGCTATGGATAAAATGATGCCAAGCTGACTCATATTCTGCGGAAGAACTTCAGAGCCTGAAATTACGCATCTGATGAAATGCAGCACTGCTGCTCCTGTGAATATATATGCTGTTGTTACCACAGACGAAGCATTCTTTATCTCATCCATATCCAGAATCATGGTATATGCCGCATAGCAAAGCGACGCCGCAGAGGCAAGCACAACGCCTCTCAGACTTGCGTTTCCGCCTCCTCCGCAGACAGCTGCAACACCTGCAACAGATACTGCCGCCGCAGCTATTCTGACAGCCGAGGGTTTCCTCTTCCCCATAGCCATCTCCATTACAACGACAACCGCAGGGAAAGTGAAGGAAATCACAGTTGCAAGAGATCCTGACATATGTTCAAATGCTCTGAACAAAAACACAGCGCCCATGAAGAAGAAAAAAGTCACTGCCCCGATCTGTGCATACTGCTTTCCCTTTAGAAGTATTTTTTCTTTTTTTATCACCGCTATAATCCAGAGAATAACAGCGGCATATGCAAATTCCGAATAAAGAAGAAGTCTGTCTGTCACGCCCCTGTCAAACGCTATGAAAGCCAGCGACGGAAGAATACCGGCCGATACAGCTGTCACCGTCACACAGAGCGTACCTTTTATACTGTCTGAAGTCATAATATTTCCTATTCTTTTACTGCAAGAACCGTTACCGAAACGAGCACAACTGCAGCTCCTGCAAGCTGAAGCGGTGCAAGTGTTGTATGAAATACAAAAAATGATGCAATAATCGATGTCACAGGAAAGACATTCTCAAATAAAGAAGTCATTGTCACTGTGAGCTTTCCGATTGCAAATACATAAAGGTATTCAGCTGCCACAACCGCAACAATGCCAAGAAGCGCAACGCCTGCGCAGATACCAGGCGTAACTCCCGACCAGTCAGGTCTTGCAAAAGCAGTGATTACTGCCTGGGCAGCTAGCCCTGCCAGCACCATTGCCGAAAGAAGTGTTGTGAGTGAATACTTTTCTTCAAGCGGCTTTACTATAACTATGTATGAAGCCCAGAACAGTGCTGCAAAAAGCATCACGACAAATCCCTTCATGTTTACACCAAGGGGCTGACCTGTTATAAGGAGGAAAACTCCCGCAATCGAACCTGCAACGCAGACCACTTTAAGCTTTGTAATTCTTCCTCCAAACCATATGCGGTCGAATATCATGCCAAATACAGGCACCATAGACATTATCATAGTCGCAAATGCCGCGCTTGTCATCTCTGTTCCGATATTTTCCGCATTAAAATAAAGGCACATGCCTATAACTCCGCATGCTGCAACCCTTGGAATATCCTTAAGGTCGATATGAAGTTTCCTCTCTTTGATAAGCACAAGCGGGACAAGAACTGCTGCCGAAACAATCAGCTTTATCATCGTATATACAAGAGGATCGATTTTATCCATCAGATACTCTATCGCAACTGCCTCAATACCCCATATCATATTGACTGTAAGTATTGCCACTATTCCTTTTTTCATAAATATCTTTTTTTCCTTTTCCTTAAAATGGTCTGTACATGAATGCACAGACCACAGTTCTTTTTATACTTTATATACCGGGGCAAAAGGCCCCGGTGATGTGAGTGTATGTATTATACGCTTTCGCGGTATAATCGTGATTCTGCCTGCAGATTCGTGAATGCAAAAGCTGCTGATATGAGAAAAAATTTTGCAGGCGAAATCTGTAATCCCACCCTTATGCTAAGCCTTCATAACTCTGCCGAATATTTCAAGATACTGTTCTTTTGTAAATTCAACAGGATTTGAAGGATTGCAGACATGTTCCGATGCGGCCTGGGCAAGATAGTCGAAATCCTTTTCGTTTATCATTTCAAAGGATGTAAGCTTAGGTATATTAAGGTCAGCGCACAGCCTCCTTATAACCTTTATGCCTTCTTCTGCCGCTCCTTCATCTGTCATTCCTTCTGTATCTGCACCAAGCGCCTTTGCAGCCTGTGCATATTTTGAAGGATTTCCCGGAATGCTCGCTTCGCTTACATCTGCAAGGAACATGGCGTTTGTAACGCCGTGAGGTATATCATAAAAACCGCCGAAGCATTCTGCGATGCAGTGAACCGCTGCAGTGTCCGCATTTCCAAAAGCCATTCCTGCAAGCATTGACGCAAGCATGATATTATCCAGCGCGTCAGGATTCCTGTCATTTGCAGCACTTACGATATTTTCGCCGATGAGTTTAATAGCATGTATAGCAATTGCATCAGTAACCGGTGTTGCAACTGTTGAAACATATGCCTCAAGTGCATGTGTGAGCGCATCTATTCCTGTCGATGCAATCAGATGTCCCGGAAGACCGTCTATCATTTCAGGATCTACGAATGCTGTTATCGGTGCACATTTAGGATCGAAAATATTTCCCTTCAGATGAGTAGCTGTATTGTTTATAACCGCATTGAAGGTAACTTCACTTCCTGTTCCGCATGTTGTCGGTATGCAGATTACAGGAGCCGCCTCGACATCAAGTTCCACATCAATCCATTCTCTTGATGTTTTTCCGTTTGTCATAACTGTAGCCATAGCCTTGGCAGTATCCATAGGACCGCCGCCTCCTATTGCTATCAGTACATCAGCTCCCATCTCAAGTGCATATGCTGCTCCCTTGTCACAGTCGTAATCCCTCGGATTTGGTACTATGCCGTCAAACATCATGCACTCAAAGCCTGCATCTTCAATATATCCTTTTACTTTATCTGCAAGTCCGGTACTGATTATCCCCTTATCTGTTACAAGCATCGGGTGTTTCAGTCCTCTTGCTCTGATTTCTTCGCCTATTTCCTTTGTAATTCCTCTTCCGAACCTTATCCTGGTCGGAAGACAGAATCCGAAATCACTAATCATATTCTGCCTCCTAGATATTAGGGTTGAGTCTGGTGTTAAGTCCTCTGGCTCTTTCGTTATGAACTCCGTAATCGTCAAGGTAGGCATATTTTTTAAACGTCCTGTCCCTGTATGTCATCTCCATTTCATAAGCCTCTCTGTAGAACTTAACTGTTTTCTTTCTCTTAAGCTCACCCTTGTCTGTCTTGTATGCCTTAAAAAGAATCTGCCTCCTGATGGAAAACTCTGCCTTAGCTATTATCTCATCCATAGAACCGTTATCAGGAAGCACGATTCCTCCTTCAAGGGAGATGTCCCTTTTTACAAAAGGGATATCTCCGTCTGTAAGCACATCATAATGCGATGCGTGCATTTCGTTGGCATCAAACACAACGCCGCATGTGCCGCTGCGGTCAAATGCACGTCTGTTGTTGAATAAAACATTGTTGTTCAGGTTAAAGTCATATACCATGAAGTAGCATGGAACCCATACCCTTCTGATGGACTTCTGATTATACCTGATCATCTTAATTCCAAGGAGTTTCGGTTCAATCTGCCTGATTTTAGCCTCGACCGCCTCCTCTTTTGAATATATCGATTCAGTTGTCAGTACTCCCCTGCCGCCTTTTGCAGGCCGCACTTCTTTTCTTTCTCCAAGTTTTTTCATTTCATACACTCCATCTATATAACTAAACCTGATTTTTTTATTCTTCTTCAGCTGAGTCGTCTCTGAATATTCCCTTCCTTACTTCCAGAAGATATGCGATGAGTACGCATGGACCTGCAAGTACATTGAGAATCCCAAGCATCCATCCCAGCCAGTTATATCCGCCTATCATAGGTGTAATAAGGTATACTGCACTTAATACCACCAGAACTGCAAGTGAAACAGTAGCTGCAATTTTTGCTTTGCTGCCTGACATGATTACACCTCCTTAACTGCTTCCGGTTCAGGAAGCTCACTGTTCTTGTCATATTTTGCAATACAGATTGCAAAGTAAAGTATTGCGCCTGTAACAGATACAACTACGCTTGTAGGAAGTCCGCCCGGACATGCGAGTATGAATTCCCATACAACATAAAGTACTGCTGAATATACGATGCAGGCAAGTGCCGCCGCTGTACATTTCTTCTTGTAGAAAAGTCCCGCAGTTATCGGTATGAAGAACATCGAGAACAGGAATCCTCCCAGGTAGTACCATGCGTTTGCAATTCCGTCTGCCCAGAATATTGTACCTACTACAGTAATTACGCCGAATACGCCGACGGCCGCTCTCATTCCCATAAGAGTCTTCTGCTCCGAAAGATTTCTGTTGATGAATCCTCTGTAGATGTCATTTACAGCACATGTTGAGAATAAAAGCCAGTCAGATGATACTGTTGACATTACTGCTGCGCAAAGTGCCGCAACGAACAGACCTCTGAATCCGACAGGAAGTACAGTAAATACCATGCTCCAGAATCCTTCTGCAGGGCTTGCCGCCATATCTCCGAAGAATGCTCTTGCGCCCATACCTGCAATTACCATTGCCGAGCTGAATGTTACTCCCATTGCAAGCATAATCGAATATGCAGTCTTGATATCCTGTCCCGATCTTGCAGAACCGAATCTCTGGTAGCATGCAGCCTCGCAGTACATTGCACATGCCGAGATTGCCCATGCGATACCTTCCCACGCTGTGAGATTGCCCATCGGTGTAAGAAGTGAAGGATCGACAGTTTCAAGTTCCTGCCAGATTACAGGAAGTCCGCCGAACTTCATTATCATACCTATAATCAGCGCTCCTGCAGCAACTGTCATAATTGCAAACTGGATAAGGTCTGTAACTGCAAGTCCCCACAGGCCCGAAAGAGCTGTGTAGATTGCGATTACCGCACCTGCAACGATAAGTGATGCAACCATCGGCATTCCCGAAACCAGCTTGAGAACTTCTGCAATTGCAAACAAAAGTGCAGAATCATATAACAGGTTGGCAATATATGTTACAGCGGATATGAGTTTGATCTTCTCATCGTAAAGGTATTTCATAAGATCGGGAACTGTTACAACCCAGTCAGGAATCGAATCCCTTACATGAGGTCCGATGATTACTGCAAGCGGAAGTCTCAGTATAGCCTCCGGAATTACAAATACCAGCATTACACAGATACCCATTGTCCATCCGCATTCAGCAAGACCTACAATAGTCCATGAATCATACCAGCCTGCTGCTCCGACACCTATAATGATCGGAACAGTAAGTTTACGCGATGCAACATAAAAGCTCTTTACGCTCTTGCCTGCACGGCTTTTCATGCTCACGCCGACTGCAAGCACTCCGATGAAGTATATCAGAATAACGGCCCAGTCAGCTGCACTCCATAATTTGGTTAAGTCCATTAAGTATTTCTCCTCTCTTAAAATAATAGATAAATAACAGCTGAACATATATGAGCATAAACCGTGCCAAGCAAAAACCGCGTAAACAAGCCGTTTTTAAACATGCCCGGTTGCAAATCTGCAACCGCATTATCTGATATTTACCCAGAATCAAAACAATATAAAATATATCATTGAAATTACAGACTTTTTACTTTCCGTTTCATATATGCAACGCAGTTTTCATAAAGCAACGCAAAAAGGAAGTGACTCTCTCATCACTTCCCTCTCCTGATTTTGGCTAGTCGTGTTTTACCGATGCCTTTTCTCTCTCGCTGTATGCCTTAAGCTTCCTTGAAATGGTTGACTTGTTAATCCCAAGTCTCTTTGCGGCTTCAGACATACTGCCGTACTGCTCGATATAGTCCCTTATAATCTCAATTTCATAACTTCTCATCATCTCTTCAAGACTTGCCTTGCGGACATAAAGCTCTGCCACATCATCTATACCCTGAGAGATTCCGGATATGCATTTTTCAACCTGAAAACCGCTGATCCTGTTTCCTTCTCCTCCTGCAACAAGTCTTTCAATCATGTTTCGAAGCTCTCTGACATTTCCCGGCCAGCTGTATTCCACGAGCTCATTTAATGCCTTGCCGGTAAGCTCCTTGGCCAGTCCGTACTTCCTGTTGAATCTCTGCAGAAACATCCTGGAAAGAGGTATAATATCGTCTCTGCGCTCGCGAAGAGGCGGTATTACAACAGGCAGCACCATAAGTCTGTAGTAAAGATCCTCTCTGAAGTTTCCCTCGCTTACTTCCTTCTTGAGATTTCTGTTTGTTGCAGCTATGAGCCTTACATCTATTCTCTTGCTGTCAGCTGCACCTATTCTCCTGATTTCACCGTTTTCAAGGACTCTCAGAAGCTTTGACTGCATCGAAAGGGAAAGCTCTCCTACCTCATCGAGAAACAGCGTGCCGCCGTCGGCCTTTTCAAACATACCCTTCTGCCCCTCGTGCCTGGCGCCTGTGAAGGCTCCCCTCTCATAACCGAAAAGTTCTGATTCTATGAGGGTTTCAGGTATTGCCGCGCAGTTGACCTTGATAAAAGGTTTGCCGATTCTCCGGCTTGATTTATATACAAGGTCTGCAACGACTTCCTTGCCTGTCCCTGATTCACCTAAAATAATTACTGTGGCGTCAAGTGCACCAAGATGCATCGCGGTCTCTTTGACCCTTATCATCTTGTAGCTGTTTGCTATCATGGTTTCGGAATCTTCTTCTGTTCCTATCTGAATATCACGAAGCTGTTCCTTGAGTCTCTGAGCCGTCTCCTTCTGTTCTCTGAGCGCGTTTTCGAGATGTGCGATATCGCTTATATCCCTCTCCACACTTATAACAAGGTCTATCTCTCCTTCATATCTCAGAGGGACGCTGTTTACAAGGCACGATCCGCCGTCGCCCATCTCTTCTACGATGGATTCCTCTCTTCCCGATGCAAGAGTCCTGCTTGATGCAGCCTCCATGATATATCCTATCTCCAAAAGTTCTCCCATCGTCCTTCCGATGACCTGATTTCTCTTAAGGCCTCCCGCCTTAAGGGAGTCGTCGTTCACCATGAGCACCCTGTCATTGCCGTCGGTTATCCATATTCCCACTCTCATGTTATTGACCAGTTTAAGGATCATATCATAATTCTCTTTCAGAAAATCGCTGTATCTCATATGGACCTCCTTCGTGCTGTGCTTTCTCTAAATTATACCATAAATGCGGTTATCCGCATTGTGTCATACAAAAAATACAATAATACAGAAGCAAAACGCTACTGTATTATACCTATAATCTGTTCCCTTTCTTCAAGCAGCTGCCTGATGTACGCAAGGTTGTCGGTCGCTTTGTTTCTGCCAAGAACATCAGGTGATGATTCCGCTGCTTTTTCAAGCTGTGCAATGAGGTTTTCTGCAGTTCTCACGCTTCCGCCACCTTTTTCGCACGCTTCAATATATGCCTCGCATGCATCTATGAGGGGCTGATTCGGTGTTCCTGTGTTTGCACCGCACAGGAAATATGCATCTTTTTTGAATTTCTCGCTTTCTGCGATGGTTCTTACCATCTTTAAAATATTCTCTTTCATAATCTTATTCTGATATATATGCCGGCCGGTGTACGCCTCGCCGGCCGGCTGTTTAAAAGGAGTTTATGTGTCTTCTATGAAGTCTACTGTCTATTTATTATTTATCTTCGTATCCGAATACCTGAGCCGGTGTAGGAACATCGACATCAAGAGGATATGCAATGTGTGATGTGTTTATAAAGTGGATATAGTCAACATTGTTTGAGATAATGTTGTTTCCCCATGTTCCGCAGCCTTCTGATACTGACGGTGCAAATCCGTTCTGAGCAGGACCCCATGCATATGGTGAAGGCTGATTTACGATTACACGGCTTACAGGAAGTCTTTCACCTGCATAAAGAACGTGGTTATGGTCATTTGTGAAAAGACCTGCTGTGTGGCCTACGCCGCCGCATTCTTCCATGTTCTGGATTGCCATTGCAACTGCATTTTCAAATGTGTCATATGGCTTTAAGATTACTACAGGTGAAAGGATTTCTGTGCACAGAATCTCGTTCTTGCCTATTTCATCAACTTTAAGACCGATTACAAGGTTGTCCTTCTTAAATGATACGCCTGCAGCGTCTGCAATCTTCCATGCATGCTTTCCTACAAGGCCTGATACAAGTTCTCCGTCTTCACCGAAGATTGTATCTCTGAATACCTGTACAGTCTCTTTGTCTGTGTAAACTGATACACCTGCTTCTTCAAGTGCTGCGAATACTTCCTTTTCTTCTTCTTCAGGATAAAGGAATAAGTTGTTTCCGTCGCACAGCATACCGTTGTCACCTGCGATTGATTCAACTGACATTGCAGCCATTGAAGGCTTGTCGTATCCTCTGTCAAGAATTACAGGGCAGTTACCAGGGCCTACGCCGTATGCAGGAGTTCCTGATGAGTATGCAGCCTTTGTAAGTCCCATGCTTCCTGTTGCAACGATAAGGTCAGCTTCTCTCATAAGTTCCTGAGTCTTTTCGATTGATGTAGGATTTACGCACTGGATAAGGTCTGCAGGAGCTCCGCATGCCACAAGAGCCTCTCTGATGTATTCACAGCTCTTGAATGATGTATTCTGTGCTCTTGGTGCAGGTGTTACGATAGTAGCGTTCTTGCCCTTCATGATCTGCATGAAGTTTCCAAGAGGTGTGATTGTAGGGTTTGTAGCAGGTGTTACCGCACATACAACGCCTACAGGATGAGCAACTGCAATCATTCCCTTTTCATCAGGCTTTGTATCAAGAAGACCAACTGATTTCTTGTCCTTGAGGTATTCCCACATTACAGCGCCTGTCTCTTCGTTCTTGAGAACCTTTTCCTCGATATCGCCGAGGCCTGTCTCTTCAACAGCCATTACAGCAAGTTCTCTTGCATGATCGTAAATGATCTTTCCTGCTTCATATACAAGTTTGTCAACCTGTTCCTGAGTGTAGTCTTTAATTGCTTCCTGGGCAGCTCTTGCCTTTTCAATCATTTCTTTAATTGTTTCAGCCATTTTTCTTTCTCCTTCTCTTGATTTATTCTTGTTTTTATGCCTGTTTTCTAAGTTCAGGAAGTACGAACACAACGTCTCCCTTTACTGTAAGTACCGGTTCATCAAATACAGTTGATCTGTCTGTCTTGATATCATATTCTGAAGTCTTGTACATTTCATATCCGTATACACGGGATGATGTACCTTCCTTGATAAGCCATACTATAATCTCAACGCAGTCAAGCATGTGTACAGGATGAAGTATGTTTCCTTCAGTATGGACAAACAGTCCGCCGTCTCCGTTATCTCTGATGTTGGAAAGCTCTGTGCATGCATCGATGCACTTTTCCATAAGCTTGCAGCCTGAGATCATTTCTCCCGGATAGTGCATGTCTTCACCGTGAATCGACATTTTGAATTTAAGTTCTGTGACATCTTTGCCCTTTTTCACTTCAGTAAGTGAACCTGTTTTTTCAGGTACTATCTTAGCCATTATTGCCTCCTTGTCTTTTGCATCTTTTCATTCACGCATATATATTTGCAAAA
This sequence comes from Bacillota bacterium, assembly GCA_016293805.1. Taxonomy (GTDB): domain Bacteria; phylum Bacillota; class Clostridia; order Peptostreptococcales; family Anaerovoracaceae; genus UMGS973. The sequence goes on from JAEDDI010000020.1 coordinate 19,020, forward strand.
GCCGTGCCAACACGATTTCCCCTTAAAACAGGCATTTTTTCAATATCCTGTGTTGCGAATATGCAACAGCTAATCTGTAATGTGCCTCAAAATCACATTACTTCAAGGTTTCTGTTATGCATCTTTGTTGCATGTGTGCAACCAGGTTTTCTTCCTTCTTACGCTGAAGGATAACGATGGCTTTTATTCGTATTTCAGATGGTCATGGTTCTTTTATTCATCAGGCTTTGCAGCTGTAATTGCCACATCATATCTTGATTTTCAGTATCTTCTTGTGCTTAAGGCAGTGTTTGATATGATTTCGCTTCTGACTTTCCTGTTTGCGATATATCACCTGTTTCATGTACAAATTCCGAACAGATGGGTCAAGTGGACAGTATTTACAGCGCTGTGGGTTGCCATTGCAACATATCTAAGACTTGATATCTTATACCATGAAAACACCCAAAAGACCGGATCATCTGAATCCGGTCTTTTAGTTCATTTAAACGGTATATTCAATTATTTCCATCCAGGCATAAAAAAGCGAAGCCTCGCCGGGCTTCGCTGATATACGGAATCAGTGAGCAGAAACAGTTACTGTTCTGGACCATCCGGTATAGTATTTCTGACCGTCTATCACTCTGACACCACGAATCCTGTATGAATACTTTGTTCCCTTCTTAAGGCTTCTTGTATTCCTGTAAATCTTTGTCATTCCGCCCTTTTCTGTTGTAAAGAATGCAGTCGTTCTGAAGTGTTTAGCATCTCCCTTTGAACGGAATACTTCATAATAGTCTACCTTGTAGCTTGATGACTTCTTGTATACTATCCTTACATACCCCTTGCCGGAAGTTACTTTGCTGACACTGATTTTAGTATTTTCAACACCATTTACTATTCTTTCTTCATTCGCAGTCAGTATCATGTCAACTGCTTCTTTCGCGGATTTAAGTGCTGCAGAAATGGCACCGCTGTCTTCTGCTTCTTTTATTGCAGCGATTCCGTCAGCTACTGCCTTTTCAACTGCCGCTTTTCCTTCTTCACTGTACTGCGAAAGATCCGCATAGCTGTTAAGCTCAGCTTCAGCTTCATTTCTTTCTGTCTTGTACTTATCAGCAGGAGCTGATGCTGACGGTGTATATGTATTCTTTTTTGCGGTAAGCTTTATTGCGCTTACTGTTCCTGAAACCTCGTTTGCAGCAAGAAGTATTCCCTGGCTGCTTCCTGTGCCTGCGAATGCAAGTCCTTCCGGTGATACGTCGTCTTTAACTTTTTCAGAGAAGTCTCTGCAGTTGATATAGTTTACGAATTTACTGTTTGAAGGATCTGTCACATCGTAGATCATGATACCGCCGATTCTCTCAAGTGCAATAAATGCATATACCTTTCCGTCGATGACTCCTGTTGTCACACTTTCAGGTTCAGGACCTTTCTTGCCTGATCTGTCATCAATTATATTATCATCATTTGAACAGTTGAAGTATGAAGGCAGATATTCAGCTGTCTTTGCCTCAAAGTCACTTCCACTGTCATATACTTCTGAAAGTCCACCCGATGTCACTTCAAACACTGTGAAGCTTCTTCCTCCAAACAGGTAGTTTGTATCATCTTCAAGTCCATCATAGTCAGACTTGTCAAACAGAACAACTTTCTTGCCGCTTGCTGCTATATTCTTATCCTCTTTTTCGTTTAAGTATTCTCCCCACTCTCTGCTGTCCCCTTCGTTTGCAGTCACGATATATGTTTTTCCGTCTTTTTCATATGCACAGATTCCATCCGGCATGCGTATTCCCTTAAGGTTACTGTATGTTAAAGGATTGTATGCCCCGTCACCCTTATCGATGTCTACAGGAATGCTGCTGTAATCTTCAAAGCCTGCGCTGTATATTCCTGTGAAAGTATTTGTTCCAAGGTCAAGTACAGCTATTGCGTTTGCTTCCTGAAGTGATACATATGCAGTGTTTCCTGATACAGCTATGTATTCAGGCTCAAAATCAGCTGATGGCATGCTGTTTTTCTTTAAAACTATTCCATTATCTGCAAGTTCATCCCTGCTTGCGTCAAAGCTTTCAAAGCCTACTGTTGTCTGGGAGCTTAAATCTGCAGGAATTACTGTCACACTGCCTGCAGGATCAGCTGTTCCCTCCCCGTAGCCGTTTCTTGGCTCACCTTCGTTTGCCGAAAGAATTCTTCCTGTTTCGTCAAAAGTTACCATATCAGGCTGAACACCTGCAATGAACATTTTCTCGAATTCAAGCGAACCGTCTTCTCCGCATGTGAATACTGCAATATATCCCGCTTTGCTGTAGTCTGCGTCCTGAAGAGCCACTGCAGCTTTACTTCCGTCAGGTGATACAGCAACCGATGTTGCATCGCCATATGTGAAACCTGTCGCTTTTCCTTCTGCAAGAGCTCTGATATTTATCTCAGTCCCTTCAATATCTGCAACGCCGTTTACGCTTCCCAGTCCTTCAAGTGAGATTAAATCGAGCGTACCTTTAACACCGTTGATGATATATGCGCAGTTTCTCGCACTGTTATATGCAGCGATTTCAGCAGATCCTCCGTCCTCGTTCATCGCCCCCGCATTATATCTTCCAATCAGCTGAGCCTTAAGCGCTGCTGTATCATTTTCAAATCCTTCATACACTGTATCTGTAGTTGAAACAGGTGTATATGACGGTGTCACTGCTTCTCCGCTTCCGCCTTCTCCTTCACCTTCTCCTGATTCATTATATACAGAAGGTGTCCAGTCGCCGTCTGACATGGCTTTCGGGCTGTAGTGCGCAAGGAAAGCTGTGTCCTCTGCTTTTCCTTTGTATTCTATAACCTCAAATCCATCTGCGAATGCATTTCCTGAAACATTTCTGTAGATTGCCTTCTGCTTGGAGATTCCATAATCAGTAATTATCCCTTCGCTTGCATTCTCATTTACAGAAACAGTGTCAAGCACTGTACCGTCCTTTTTTAAAGTTATAGTGTACTGTTCATTATCGATATATCTGTCTGCCCATTCCTGGTCGGATTTTTCCACTGTAAACACCGGAGATTCTCCCTCTTTATAATTCTCCGCTGCACATCTTATGAGATATGAAGTGTGCGCAGGAAGGGATACATTATTAAGTTTAAGTGTTTTAATCTCAGGCTCACTTGCCCCTACAGGAAGCGTAGATCCAAGATGTGTCTTTTCTGCTGTCTGCGCTCTTGCAGAAGAATACTCTATTGTAACTCCTTCAAGTTCTACGGCAGTATCGCTTGTGTTATACAGCTCAATAAAACTGTGATCTGCCGCACTGTCTCCTTTACCTCCTGCACCGTAAACCTGACATATTATGAGACCTGATGCCGGTTCTGCAAATGCCGCTGTTGCTGTAATGCATGTTGTAAGCAGCATGCATATGCAAAGCCATATACTTAATACTCTCTTTGTTTTCATTCCTTTCTCCTTGTCCTTTCTTATTACGTCTTCTTAAAGTATATAGCTTCGCATTTTTTTAATCCGCCATGATTTGGTAAGGCTTTTTATATTTTTTTGTAAAGGCGGACTGGAATCCCAGACCGCCTAAATAGTAATCATATTAACATACTGCTGTATTCAATGCTGTTCTTTCTGAGAAACAGCTCCATTCCCTCCAGATGTCCTTCTCTGCACACATCAAAAAAGTCATCAAGTGATACTTTAGACAGCAGTCTGAACGTCTCATCTAAAGAGAAAGTATACCGCTTAAGACTGGAATAATCATCACCTTCAACTTCTGATATGAGAGTCATACATCCGTTCCTGATCTTTCCGTAAAGACTTATGTATCTTTCGCTGTAAACAGTAAAGTCCCTGTCAGGCGATGAGGCAAGATATCTCCATATATCCTCAAGATGCTCTGCTTCAGCCTTATCTGCTCTAACAGCTTCACTGGGAAGTCCCTCTGAAGCCTTCCACGAAAGCTCATCCCTCTCAAACACATATATTTCGTCTTCAATAGTCATGTATATCGCTTTTTCATCGAGGATGAAAAACTCCGCAAACAGGTGCTTGTACAGTGACCCCAGCTCCAGGTAGTCATTCCTTGTATCCTCTGCCTTCCCAAAATCCCTAAGCAGGTCAATCATTCTCCTGTAATACCTTGCCATCAGAGCCTTCTCATCATCAGGAATCTCACTAAATGCATCCTGGTCACATACAAAATCTCTCAGAGCTGAAACTGCATCGGCAAGAGCAAGCCTTCGTATGTCAGTGCTGCACGTTTTAAGATACTCGGGAGTCTTGCCAAACCCTTCCGATATATTCTGCGAATACTCTTTTATAAGTGCAGGGACTTTGTATCCGAAACGGCAGCATATATCATCTGTATCAATATCATGAAGAACGCCTGCCGCTGCAAGTTCTGTGCTGCATCCCTGACCAAGCAGTATCTGCATGACTTCCATGGGATGAACTATGCTGCATCTTTCTGCCGCAAATCTTGCTGCCTCGTGAAGCTTAAGGGGCAGGTCCCGCTCCGGTATGATGCTGTAGTCTATATTGTCATACTGGTATATTCTGCGGTAAGGGTCGTCGCGGTCATAATCAACATTTTTAAAGGTAAGCTGCTGACCGGTGCTGTCTGATTCAGTCTTCTGAGCTTCCATCCTTCTGAACACCTCAAGTTCATAGCGTTCAAGCGGCGGATCTATAACTTTGGGATGCATTCTGCAGTTTACCGCATTTATTATCTGGTTCCATCTTCTCGGACTTATATCCCCTGACTTAGTCATCTCTGATACTCCTTTTGACCTTTTTGCGGAAATATCTGATGCCTTCATTTTATCTCATACCGGAAATACTGTAAACCTGAAGAGATAACAATACCGGGAAGATCTCCCCTCCCGGTACTGCACTTATCACATATTCAGTTAATGCACACTTCCTGAAAGTTAAAACGAAAAGTTTAATTACCTTAAACAGGTTAACATCACCACAGCGCTGACATAATATTCGCGCTAAAAACAGCGCTATTTACGCTTCAACTATTTCTGCCGAAGACTCTGTAATTCTCAGATCCTGTTGCATTAATTAGTTCCAATAACATGTAAATAAGTTTTTATACAATTCGCATTATCTTTGTAAAAGAGTCGTCACTTTCAGATGCTCCTGCATCAGCGTCATGTTTCTGTTCTTGACTGTGATTCTGTTTACAGGTACATACTTAAAAATAAAGCACCTCGATTGAGGTGCGGAATACTTATTCAAGCAGCTGCTGTGCTCTTTTCCTAATCATCTTTTCTATTACTTTCAATCTGCTGTCCGGAAGATTGTATCTTGAATGTTTTCTGAATTTAAAATTCATCAGATGGCGAAGTCCCTCCCGATGCTTTGAAGTCAGAGCATCTTTTGCAGTTCCTATAAAATCATCATAGACACATGGAAGAAGTGTGTCCGCATAATCAGCTAGTTTCTCCAGGGATTCAAGATCATCATATCCCGCATAATTAAACAGTGAATTACCGTGATCAAATAGCGGAGCAGGTGCTGAAATTTTATTTGTTCTGTTATCGACCAGGAATCCAAAGTTGCCAAAATGCCTGTCGGTGTTACATATAACTGCGTCAAACACCAGCATATCATTCAATGCATTTACATACTCTTCACCAAGCTTTTCGCAGTATTCTCTTACAGCATTCATACCGCCTGATGAAACCAGTCTTCCGGCAGGAATAAAAGAGTATTCTTTACCGGTAAACAGTTCACATGTGGAACATAACTCTCCGTTCCACCTGGAAAGCCCGTATTTAACAGCATCAACTCCCAGAATCTGAGCAATCTGTGCTGCATAGAATTCGGAATAAGGTTCATTGCCGGTATTATATCCACCTGATGTTCCGCCTTTGTATAACCTGATGGTGCCGTCTATTCTTCGCCAGCACTTAGGCAGCATTCCATTCGTCGTAAATTCAGGACAGGAAGCAAGCGAAGATCTTATACTGCTCCCATATCCTGTGAATGCAATTAAAGCGAGAATCTTGCTGAAGCGGTTATCATACAGATTGTATTTTTCAAAGGTCCCTTCAAAACCTTCTTCCACAACCCAGTAACAGTCATTCAAAGAAAGCCCTTTAGAAACTCTGATTATATTCATCGGACGATTCAGACTAAGACCGCACTTGCTCAGGAAATTATGCACATAGGCACGATTCTTTGGAATCGTTCTGTGCTTAATCCACTTTGCAATCCCTGCTCCGGACAGATTCATATCAAGCGGCAGCAAAGTGCGTTTATCTTCATTAACCCATACAATTTCGATATCAGGAGTATTGCAGTCTTCTGTCGCAGTAAAACGCAGAACCGGTGTATTAAAATGTCTCAATTCATAAATCATTTCGTTTCCTCCCAATAGCTCCGAGATATGCCTATTATATCACAAATGCTATTATCGTATGCAGATTATTACAGTACTTAACCTAGCTGACAAAGTTTTGTTACTGAAGCATATACGTAAATTACTGATGTCTTCATTTTATCTCATACCGGAAATACTGTAAACCTGAAGAGATAACAATACCGGGAAGAGCTCCCCTCCCGGCACTGTACTTATCACATATTCAGTTAATGCACATTTCCTGAAAGTTAAAACGAAAAGTTTAATTTCCTTAAACAGGTTAACATCCCCACAGCCTGTCCGCCTGCTCTTTCCAGGCTGCAGCATACTTGTCGCATTTTCCGCAGAGATGGTCCACATCTTCAGGCGACATGAGGTCAGTAGAGCAAGCTCCTGCCCTGCCTACCATCTCCCTGAGAAGTTCAGGGTTTTCGAGCATAGGACAAGGTCTGAGCATGTTGTCGCTGAAAGGCTGCCCGTCGTGATATGCCATGAAAAGCGGCGACCTCAGCGCATCGAGAAGACTCTTTTCGCGGATATTGGAATCGGAATAATGGATGAATACGCATGGTTCGATATCACCGTTCGCATTGATGTGAAGATATCTTCTTCCGCCTGCAATGCATCCGTCCACATATTCTGCATCATTCTGAAAATCCATCGCAAACAGAGGTTTAGTCCTTCTGTATTTCCTTATTCTCTCATAAATCATCATTCTCTGCTCAGGTGTCGGAAGGAGATTCGGACTGGCATCATTGCCGACCGGCATATAGTGGAAATACCAGATGAAGTATGCCCCCATTTCAATAAGGCTGTCATAGTATTCCTCAGATGTTATCGACTCGATGTTCTCGCTCGTATAGCACGATGAGATTCCGTAAAGCAGTTTCTTCTCCTTCAGAAGCTTCATCGCTGACACTGCTTTTTCATATACGCCGTCCCCTCTTCTTCCGTCGGTTGCCTCTCTGGATCCTTCAAGGGATATTGCCGGAATGAAATTCTTCACCCTCAGCATTTCATCTGCAAAATCAGAATCGATGAGCGTTCCGTTGGTGAAAGCCAGGAATACGCAGTCAGAATGCTTCTCGCATAGTCTTATGACATCTTCCTTTCGCACAAGAGGCTCTCCACCTGTATATATGTATGTATATACCCCAAGTTCCTTTCCCTGCCTGATAATATCGTCAATTTCATCAAATGTCAGGTTCAGTTTATTGCCGTACTCTGCCGCCCAGCAGCCTGTACAGTGAAGATTGCATGCTGAAGTCGGATCAAGAAGAATCGCCCACGGAATATTGCATCCGTATTTTTCCCTTGCCTCTTTCTGCACCTTCCAGCCTACCAGATTTCCGTTTATGAAGAAGTTGACGATCAGGGCTGTAAGCACATCGTGATCCACATCACTCAGCATATGCCTTATATATGGGTAGTAAGGATCCTCCGGATCTTCAATGGCCCTGCGTATAGCCTTTCTCTGTCCCGGGAACTCGCCTCTGCTGAATCTGTCAGCCCAGTCCATCAGCACTCTCATATTCTTTTCCGGGTCTTTGTACAGGTACTTTACCGCCTGCTCTATCCCAAACTTTTTAACTGTATTTGATATGTTCATAAACTTTACCCCCTTTAGAAAAAGTCTATTTTCCTTTATCCCATAATTATATCCCGGCTGCAACAGGAATCACACTGACAAAAAAAGCGTTTCATCCCAAATTGGGACAAAACGCGCAATCTGCTCAAAATTACAGCCTCATTTTCCTTATTCTCTCAGAAATATCGGCAAGCTCATCTTTATCAAGCTCAGGAAGTCTCTCAAGCTTATCCATGAACATGGATATTACATCGTCCTGCTGAGTTCTCACCTTGACCTGATGATATGTCACCACAGTACTGGTTATAATGGCGAGCATTCCGATTGAATATACAGAAAGACAGGTGCTGAGCACCCTTCCTGCTCTTGTTACCGCCACATTATCTCCAAATCCCACAGTTGTTACAAGTTCAAAACAGTACCACAGCGAATTCCCGTATGTATCAAACACATCCTCTATTCGGTAGATTGCAAATGATATTGCGAAGAACACCATAAGATATACTATAAGAGTCTCATAAAAATGCGTTCTCCGAAGAACCATCCCCAGTACTCTGCTTCTGTTTTTCTTTTTCAATTCCATTCTCCCTGTCAGCTTCGTCTGTTATTCCTTAATATTATCTGCAATCAGGCTCATATAAAGACCTCTGTAGAACTTTTCAAGTGCATCCACCGACTCATCTATATCAAGCTCCATCTTTGCCCAGCAGAATTTGAGGATAAATCCAAGAAGCGAATAGCAGTAAAAACCTGCAAGCAGATCCCGCTCCTTCTCCGGCACCTTCTCTATGCCGTCAAGTCCGTCTATGAAACTTCGAAACTGCGATTCAGATTTCGTAAAACAGTAGTTCTCAAGCATCTCCCGCGAGATGGATCCCGACAGGTTGTACACCTTGTCAGGATTATCCTTCATAAGCCTGAGGTAGCGTTTTGTCGTGTCGGTCCAGTATTCATCGCCGGGGCCTGAATTTATAAAGCTGCCCAGCCTGCTCTCCATCCATCTTTCAAGAAGGTTGTAAATATCATTGAAATGGTAATAGAACGTATTGGAACTGATACCGCATTCTGCCACAATCGCAGATACTGTGATCTTTTTAAAAGGCATCCTCTCAAGCATATTGTCGAAAGTATCCAGTATAGCCTTCTCCGTAAACTTAGTCATCTGTACCTCCCCCTGCTTCAGAAACACTCCTCTTCCCTCTATTATAGCCTGCTGTTTTCACTCAGGCAAGCATACAGATATTTCACTTTATCCTCATTCCCATCCCGCAGAAAACGCGCACTGCCTCATCGGCCTGCTCCGCAAGATAAATCATCAGCCTTCCGTTCATCTCGCGAAGAGCTCATTAAACGGCGCATGCAGAATCACCCCTTCAGGAGAAATACCGTCAGCAATACTTCGTATTTCCATATCAGTACGCCGCCTTTCTTCTCCATACATATTTGCTGCCATACAGAACTGGTCAAGCTCTATTCCGCAGCCGTATTCAGCTGCCGCCGCCCTAAAATCATCACATATTGTGGCTATATATATTTTTCTTTTCATCATTATCTGTATATACCGTACTTAATCTTAATTCTCTCAATCTTGCCGATCATCGGCTTTCCGATTACAAACATGCAAATCCCCGCTAAAAGCCCGTGCGTCAGATCATATGGAAGCCCCGATATATACAGGAGCCTCATCGTATTCCACGATACCTCATTTCCCGGAATCCCCGATGCTGTAAACATGGCGCACATATTCATTATCCCTCCATACACAATCACTGCCGTAAAGAAAGTGAATAACGAAAGCGTCACGCTGTCAACAGGAAGCCTCTTTCTCTGCAGAAGTATCCCTGCAAGAAGACCCAAAGCCCCCGCAGCATATATCCTCCATCCAAGGAATGTATCATCATCCCCCGGCCAGATAAGATATGTCACATAGGCAATTACCAGGGCGATGATGATGCATATAACCGGCCCCATAACTACCTTGAAAACAGTCGATCCTCTTCTTTCAACCGCAAGCCCGTCAGAATCAGTACCTGATATTTCCTCAAAACGGTTAGTAACTGCAATCCTTGAAAAAGCAAGCCCTGCAAGAAAACCTAAAAGTCCCCAGCAAAGCATCTGCCACGGTGTCCACGGCCCCTGCCCCATATAGAAATTGCAGATGAACCTTGAAATGGTTCCCACCAGAAAACCTGCCTCAGGCCCCATGGATGCCCCTGCAATAATCACTAGAGATGTCCCTATCTGAACGGGAACAGTCACATGAAAGAACAGATGAGCCACGCAGGTAAGTGCACACATCATCGCAATCAGCACAATCTCCCTTGCCTTCGGCCTTCTATTCTCATAAACAATAAAGAAGGGAACCATGGTGTATACTATAACAAGAAGCGCAGTAATCATATACCTTGTTCCATCCGTAAAAAGCGTTGACAGCACCAGAGTAATCCCTGCGAGGATAATCATAGTAAGGGCCGTCAGCGTTCTCTTCTTATGTGCAGTCAGCGCTTTCCCTTCATAGCTTCTTCTGCCCATGAAGCAACCTCCTCCCATGTGATGCCTTCAGGATACCATTTTCCTGCCATCCTGTTTGCAGTTGTGGTGTAAAAACTGTTTCCTGCAAAAAACTCCTTCGTTTCTCCAATCGATGTTATCTCACCGTCAAAAAACATTCCGCACCTGTCAGCATACTGGGCGCAGAACTCAATATCGTGGCTTACCATGAATATGGTAATGCCTCTTTCCTTTAACCGGTCAAACACCCCCGCAAGCGTTATCTTAAAGAAAGGATCAAGTCCCTTGGTCGGCTCATCAAGAAGCAATATATCAGGATTCAAAAGCAGTATCTTGCCGAGCGCAAGCCTCTGCTGCTCACCTCCCGAAAGGTCATAAGGGTGGGACTTCCTCAGATGCTCTATCTCCATCATGGAAAGCATCTCCTCAACTCTGGATATTCTTTCATCATCACTGACTTTTTCATAGTAAAGAGCTTCAAGGAGCTCTTCCTCCACCGTTATTTCAGTAAAGAGTGCCTGCGGATTCTGAGGCAGCATGCCGACCTTGCCTGTATATGTAATCTTTCCTCTCTGCACCTTGTTTATTCCGGTTATGCATTTAAGCGTTGTCGATTTCCCTGTTCCGTTTCCGCCAAGGAGCGCAAACAGCTCTCCCCTGTACACTTCAAGTGAAAGGCCTCTTAAAACGTCACCTGACTCCCTGCTGTATCTGAAATACAGATTATCAAGGGTAAGCACGGGAGTTTCCTTTAAAAGGTCATTACCTGTATTATCTTTATTCTTTAAAACACTATCCCCATGTGCAGAAGATGATTTCCATGATAATGAATGATGAGAAGGAGTTAAATCTTCCCGACCTTTTGAAGGTGTGAGAATCTCCTTTGGAAGAATCTCTTCAAGCCACAGCCTTCCCTCCCTGACAGTAAGAGGAGATCTTCCTTCCCTGAAACAGTGTGAATATATCTTCATGACAGACGGAAGTCCGTAAAACATCGGATGATTCTCAGCTATAAGGTACGCTCCTATCTTCCTCGGCTCATCTGATGCAATTATCCTGCCCCCATCCATGACAATTACATTATCCGCCATGGTAAACAGGGTCTCAAGCCTGTGCTCAGAGATTATAACTGTTACACCGAGGTCTCTGTTGATGCGGTAAACCGTTTTAAGGAAGTCTTCAGCAGCTATAGGGTCAAGCTGTGATGTCGGTTCATCAAGGACGAGCACTTCAGGCTGCATCGCCATGATCGATGCAAGATTTAAAAGCTGCTTCTGTCCTCCTGAAAGCTCGGCAACGTTTGCCCTGAACCACCCCTGGATTCCAAAGTAGCTTGCCATCTCCGCCACTCTTCTCTTAATCACCTGATTATCAAATCCAAGTGATTCAAGGCCGAAAGCAAGCTCATGCCAGACTTTGTCTGTCACAAGCTGGTTATCGGGATTCTGCTGCACAAACCCTATTTCGGCAGCACTTTTCCTGTCATCCATTTCATGGACAGGTTCATCTCTATACAAAACCTTTCCATTTATCTCACCATAGGGCATCATATTCTTTTTAAGGTGCCTCAGAAGTGTTGACTTGCCGCATCCCGATCTGCCGCACAGCACATTAAATGAACCTTTCTCAATTTCAAGACTTACATCCTTTAATGCGAATGTGTCACTCTGAGGATATCTGAAGCTTAAATTGTTTATTCTGATTTCCGCCATTGTCTTTCTCCGATAATATCTGTAACAAGCGGTACTGAAAGAAGCAGTACATACGATAAGAACGAAACCCATCTGAAGAGTGTCTCATCTCCCCGCACTATTTCGGGATAGTAATAAATATCTGTGCAGCCGGTAATGCATGCGATACTTGTTACTATTCCGAAGAAACATACTATAACAAGAACAGCTGTATCCCTCTCTGTCATCTTAAACAGATGAAAGCTGGTTCTTCCCTTGAGTCCGTAACCCCTTGCCTCCATTGAATCGGATGTCTCAATTGCGGCTTCAAGCGACCATGAAATGAGTATTGATACTTCCCTGCATGTTATGCGGATTCTCTGGAACATATTCCCACCCTGCCGTCCCATACAGACCTGACCCTGGTGGATTTCGCGGTATCTCTCCCTAAGGAGAGGAATGAAGCGAAATATCATTGAAAGGGTTAATCCAAGTACAGGAGCCGCCTTGCCGAATATATATATGAGCTTATCCGATGTCATCACAATGCTAAAGCCTGCAAACCATATGATAACTGAAGAAAGCAGAATTGATGATGCAAATCCGAAGACAAGAGCCTCAAGCGTGATGCGGCTGCCGTTAAGATAAAAAAGCACCGTCGCGCCGTTATGCGTAAACAGCGTGTTTATACATGTCATGAGGATAACTACAGGGCCCATGAACATCAGATTGACTTTAATCTGCCTCAGCCCTCCAAGCAGCACCGAATACACAAACCCTATGACGAAAGCTGCAGCAACAAATTCGGGCGCAGTTGAAAACATGGTTATCCCTATGGCAAATATGTAGAATATTAAGCTGACTGCAGGGTGAAGCTCACAAAACGAGCTTCCCTCTCCCAGACCTTTTTTAAACATAATCTTAACCTTTTTAAGGATGCGTTCCGGAAAATCCGGAACGCATATCCTTTATCTGAACTTTCTGTAAGTGTAGTTTGACCATTTAGTGTAGTACTTCTTTCCGTCAATTACTCTTACGCCTCTTACCCTGTAGTAATATGTCTTTCCCTTCTTAAGATTCTTTACATTTGTAATCTTGAGAGTTGTAGGAAGTTTTGTAGTGTAGATAAGCTTGTATGTACCGTTCTTACCTGTTTTGCGGTATACCTGATAGTATGATACCTTGTAGCTTGAATTCTTCTTCCAGTATATCTTAATGCCGCTCTTTAACCTGGTATTGGTTACCTTAGGCTTAATCGCCTGTACGCCCGCTATGATTTTAGCTGTCTGATCAGATACTGCAGGTGTTTCAGATTCAGCTGATGCCGCCTCAAACACTACCTCTATCCGGTCAGTTGCCTTAATTCCTTCAAGCCTTGTTACAGCCCCCTTTGAAACTCCGTTAACCTTTACATCTGATACTTTGTATCCTGAGGAAGGGGATATATCAACACAGTTAGATGAAGCATCATACTCAACCTTACCCATTGATGATGCATCTTTGCCGTCTTTGTCAGTGATGGAGATGGTTGGAGCTTTGTCTTCAGATGGCATGCTTGCTATAGCATATGGGTCCTTTGTGTAGTCCTGGACATAGTAGAATACTACTGTATCACCTGCTGATAAAACATAACTGCCCATCCCAACATTTGGAGCCGAATTGTTTACTCTATACATCCATCCTGAATTTGGACCATAATCAAGTTCTGAAAGAGTTATTCCAGTATTTGATGTAACTGAACTTACATAATCAGAACTGTTCCTTGTAAAGGTATATCCCTTTGATTCAAGCACAAGCTTAAACAGGTCATAAGCTGTAGCTCCGCTGGTAACTGACTTTGATGTCGAAGATATACCAGGAAAACTGCCATAACTGTCAAGTCTGAATGTTGCTGTTACTGCATCAGTAGATACATTCCCATTTCCGGAACTAACTGGTGAGATTATAACCATTGCCTGGCTTGTCACACTTGAAATAGTATGCTCTCCGTCTGAAATTACAGCATAGTAATAGTATGTTCCTGACTTAGTATTGTCCGGCACAAGCTGGAAATTGTAGTATTCACCAAAATCAGATACTTTTGTATTCTGATAATATAAGTTCCCGGCGGTTCCTTTTATCTGTGTTTCAGTCCCCGCAGCTTTTGGAATTTCAACTTCCTTATATCCCTCACCTGTTTCACTGTAAATGCTGCTATAATACCATTTAACCGACATATCCTTCAGTTCTGTTCCGTCAGGAATAATTGTACAGGCACTCAAATACTTATATTTGCTTACTAAATATGAATAAGAGTCGCCAACAGTCGCTTTCAGTTCATTGCCGCTGTACCAGTTGTTCCCCAGCATTGAATACTCAAATCCACCTGAACTGTAAAACTTAAGATTATTATCTCCAATACCTTCAAGTGATGATGCTGTGGTTCCTATACATACTACGGCCTGGTTTGAAACACTTGTTATACTGTGTGTACCATCTGAAACTACTACGTAATAATAATATGTTCCACTTTTGCTTGTATCCGGTGTAATGTTAAAGAAATATGTTTCTCCTGTTGGAAATCCATCCCAGTTATAGTAGGAAATATTGCCTACGGTGCCTTTACCTTTTCCTGAAGTTGTTACTTTTGTATATCCGTTTCCTGACGGACTATAGACATCACTGTAATACCAGTTTACAGTCATATCTTCACATTTTGTGCCTTCCGGTGCTGTTATATATGCACTGAGATACCTGTAGTTTCCTGTCATGGCATCTGAAGATTCGCCAGGCATAGCTTTCAGTTCATTGCCTGCATACCAGTTATTTCCCAGCATCGATGATTCATCGCCTTCTCTATAGCTGTAAAAGTCGAGAGGCCCATCGGAAAGCCCTCTTAAATCATTTGGCTCAACAACTATGTTTACTGATTTTACAGTTCCATTCGCACTGTCAAGCGTAACACTGTATGAACCTGCCTTTTGAGGAGCAAAAGTAATTGATGCGCCGTATCCTAATGACTCATCAGCTGCCGTATCATCAACGCCAAGCTCTGTCCCATAATATGTATTAAATGAGCACGGTTCATATACACTCCAGCTATTATCTGTCACATAACCGGTTAAGTTATGAGTGCTTCCAAGTTTTACTGTAATATCCGAACTGCCATCATATGATTCATTATCTAAGTACATTTTGGAAGAAACATCAGAAACTACGACAGTAAGGTATGCGTTCAGCATAGGAGCACTGTTTGATTCAACAAAACCTGATGTTGTAAGATGATATGTTCCGGGATTATCAAATTTTAGTGTAATAAATCCATTTTCATCAGCATCTGCTAAATCACCATATATTTCAGATGTATTATCAGCATCTATTACGGTACCATAGGTTTCAGTTTCATTTATAATTGCAGGGCTCTCAGGATCACTATAACCATTCATGTACATAAATCCATGCACACTTAATTTGAATTCGTATCCCGTTCCTACATTTATTTTATCAAGCTTTGCTCCTTTTTCATCCTCAAACCAGGTGATATAGTCATCCCAGTAAGTTCCTTCATAATAAAAGAAATCAACTGTATCCCCATTGCTTACAGGTGCAGTATTCATGCTGTAGCCATTGCCCGAACTATCCTTTGGGTATGCATGGTTTATGGCAAATCCGGAAGACTTGCTTGTGTTTTCATTATCAAACATTTCACCTGCATTACCACCTGACATTGAAAGATAACTGCCAGCTGTAGCTGCAGTAAAAGCATTTCCGTATTTATCCGCATGAGCAGCAACAAGAACATCAAGTGCAGACACTCCATCACCTTGATTAACTGCATCATCATCATATCCATAATTCTCTGCCGTATCTGCAGTTACTGTAAGCGAATCAGAAGTATATTTAAAAGCAT
>JAEDDI010000057.1 GCA_016293805.1 Bacillota bacterium
CAGTATTACTGCGGCAATAGGAAGCACGCGACTTTAGTCGTGTGAGGCTTCACTTTGAAAAGAACACGTTCAGAATAACAAAGAAAGAATAATCGGGCATCTGTAACTTTTGCAGTTGACAGGTTACAATATGGCAAGGTATACTATTCGTGTTAAGTTGGGAGGTGGGTTTACATGAAAGAAAACGGCGAACTGATGGTGTATAAGTCAAACGACCTTATACAGAAGAGCAAGTTCTCGCTTTCTAAAGTTGAGATCCAGATTATTAACTATATAATATCGCAGATTGATTCTCCTCTGTATGACAGGGAGTTCAACAAGATACAGTTCAATATCAAGGATTTCTATAACCTTTCAGGAGTTGACAAGATATCAGGCAGTGCATATCAGTATCTGAAGAATACTATAAAGACACTTGCCGACAAGAGTGTATGGGTTAACTTCCCGGAAGAGGGAAGGGAAACACTCATCAGATGGATTGAAAAACCCGAGATCAACAAGCAGTCCGGCATGGTTACAATCAAGCTTGATGATGACCTTAAGCCTTTCCTTCTTAATATGAACGGATATATCAAGGCTCAGCTTTCATACAGCTTCAAGATGCAGAGTAAATACAGCATCAGACTGTATGAACTTCTCAAGAGCTGGGAGAAGGCCAAAAGCAAGCACTTCGAAGTTGCAGAACTCAAGACCAGGATAGATGCCGACCAGAAGTCCTATGAGAACTTCGGCATATTCCGCAAAAAGGTTCTCGACGTTGCAGTATCGGAAATCAACGAATATACCGATATCCATGTGACGTACGACGAAGAGAAGACAGGCAAGAAAGTCACAGGAATCACATTCAGGATAACAGTTAAAGAAGATGTTGATATCAATAATGATGATTCCACATTTGCCATAGACATCGAAGACAGTGAGCTCTTCAAGGAGAAGGACTTTAAAGAATACGGAGAGAACGATGTATTCGCCGGAATGCTCTATGACATGGGAATTGAGATAACAGTAGAGGAAGCTGAGCTTCTGAGAGCAGAGGCAGCAAGGCATATAGACCCTGATGAAAACCCTGCTCATCCATATATTCTCAAGATAACAGACTATATCATTGACAAGGCTTCGCTGATGAAGGCAGACAAGTCTGTCAAGCATAAGTTCAAATGGCTGCTGTCGGCAGTCAAGGGAGACTGGAAATAAATATTACTTTTATGACGCTGCGGCAAAATGCTGCGGCGTATTTATTTTTACCTTATTAAGGACAGCAAACAGAGACTGAAACAATGATGCAGATGTTTCGGTCTCTGTTTGTATTTGAAGATATCAAACAGTAAAGTAAATATATACCATTTTTAGTACATTATTAGGAGTATCAATATTTACAGAAGGAAAAGGCAGCTTAAGATATTAAAGGCTGCTGCATGTGTTACTTATTTAAATTAAGAGGAGGTAAGGAAAAGAAATGAAGAAAATTATTTCTATACTGACAGGGATTGCAGTAATACTTGCAATGATGCCGAGTACGGCATTTGCAGAAACAGTGCCGGATACAGGGTATATAAGTCCGATAACTGAAGGTGGTTCTGTGGTTGAAGGTTCAAATAATACACAAGTGACTTTTGGGATAACTGATCCGGTACCTTGGTCTCCTGCAGACAGTTCCATAGGGAGATCAGTAGACGGATGGTGGATCGGGGCGAAAATATATGCACCAATAAACTGTAATCCGGATAAAGTTACCTACCAGACAGGGGTAGGTGACGGATGGAGCGCTGATAAGAGTTTTAATCAGAATAAAGACTCTGCAGAAGACGCTGCCCGTCACTATATCGGAGTCTGGGGCTGTATTAATCCAGAGTATCTTATAAATGCAAAGAGAGCAGGGATTAAACTTACTTACAAATGGCGATTCAACTGGGACGGAAATACTGAAACAGGAGAAGACGGTTTTGAAGCTGAATACCAGATGGTAATTGATCCTGATGATGCAAAGCTATATGACAGCGGAAACACAAACATTATATATCCTGCTGCAGAAGAAGGAAGCCATTCTACAGCTGCAATCAAAGGTACATTATATGATACTCTTGAAGCAGCAGTCAGTGCTGCAGGTGACGGTTCAACAATAACCTTATTAAAAGACGTGCAGCTTGAAAGCCCGCTTGTGATTGCAAATGGTAAAAACCTTGTTATTGATTTGGCTGGGAGAACATTATCAAGAACGGGAGGATATGCGCTTGATGTATACGGTACACTGGAATTGAAAAACGGTACTGTGAAAATGACAGGTGCCAAAAGCGGATCCGCTATATGGCTTAATCAGACTGCAAGCTTGACCATAGCATCAGACGCAACAGTAATTGCAGAGAATTCAATTGAGTCAGAACCTAGTTTTGCAGTAGCATTCTATAGCAACTGCACAGAAGCAGAGCTCATATTAAATGGAAACATCAAAGGTGAAAACGGAGTTACGATAAACGGAAACATCAAATGTACAGGAAATACCATTGCAGTTAATGACGGCGCTGGTATAGAGGTATCCGGAACAGGAATATACCTTGCCGGGAATGGAACAACAACTGTTTCCGATGCCGCTGTCAAAGGAAAAACAGCAGTTGAAATACGCGCAGGAGAACTGAATATCACAGATGGTGAATTTACTGCTGATGCAGCTGAATTCTCCTGTAATCCAAACGGGAACGGAACTACAACATCAGGGGCAGCTGTTGCTGTTGCACAGCATACCACAAAGCAGAACATCGCTGTTAATATCAGTGGAGGAACATTTACCGGCATAAAGGCATTAAATGAATCCAACCCCCAGGGGAATGATCCTGCCCCACAGGTAACAATGACTGTTACAGGCGGCACATTCAATGGAGATGTAAGCACTGCAGATGTCAATAACTTTATTACAGGCGGTACATTTTCAAACAATCCATTAGAATACAAGGCAGGCGGAACTGAAGTGTACAAATACAATGACAGCAGATACGTTGTTTCAGAGTCTGAACCATCTGGATATATATGGACATTAAAAGACGGTGTCTATGAAGGAACTCCTGTAATTTCAGGCGGCGGCGGATCTGTTGTCCCTCCGGCAGCACAGAAACCGGCTGTTGAAGCAGGTGAGGGAGCTGATGTTGTATTAAGTGAAGATGGAACAGTTGCCTCTATCACTGTAGCTGACGGTTATGAACTTGAGGATGTAGTTCTCAATGGCGTTTCACTGGGCAAGGTAACAGAGGTAAAGAATCTTAAAACAGGAGACAAGCTTGTTGTTACTGCTGCAAAGAAGACTGTTGAAGAAGATATAGCTGCGAGCGTTAAAGCTACTTCTATCAGACTTAACTCAAAGAAGGGCAAAGGCTATGTCAAGCTTTCATGGATAGTTTCAGGATATGAGGATCTTGACGGATATGATGTATACAGAGGCAAGAGCAGAACAGCTCTTAAGAGATGGGGCGGAAATACAAAGACTGTATACAGAAATGCAAAAGGTCTTAAGAAGGGAACTACTTACTACTACAAGGTAAGAGGATACAAGATAATTGACGGCAAGAAAGTATACACTAAGTGGTCAAACATTAACTACAGAAAAGCTATCTAAGATAGATATTAAAACTGGCGATCCAATTTCGGGTCGCCAGTACATATATAAGGTTAATTATCCTTCCTGCCTCACAGCATGAGGACAGTCAGGATCATCATGTATTCTGATGCTCCAGATGAGAAACAGCACGGCCGAAGTAAGGGATGCTGCAAATGGTGGAATGCTTCCAAGTGCCGCAAGTATGACAGGTGTCAGAAACTGGGCGAAGTAAAGCGCCATCGAAAGCATAGGCATAACCGTAGTTGCTGCGTTTTTGCCTGCAGCCTTGCCCGCTGTCGACATCAGATAAGGGATACCTGCACCATTGGCAAAACCGACAAGAGCAGACCCCAAAATAGCACCTGTCCATCCTCCGGCCAGCTGAAGCAGGGCATAACCTGCTGCAAAAAGCACAGGTGCCGCAAAACGTGTTAATGAACCAAGCACTCTTCTGATATGCACAAACAGCAGTCCTCCGAAGAAGGCAACAAGGTCCATCCCCGCCATTATAACAGGGACAAGGCTCATCGGAACGACAGCTTCCTTTGCCATTTCCATGGCAAAAGATGACGGATATACAAAGAAAGTGAACATCAGCAGAAACATAGCTATAACGTATGAATTATAACGGGAGAATACTCCCTTTTCTTTTTTACCTTTTTCGCCTGCAATCTTCTCGTCCGGCAGGAATAATAAGCAAGGCACAGCGCTCACAAGTCCCATAAGGTATACAAGGAAGCTTGCACGCCATGTGATCTGTGCAAGGATACCTACAATCAGCGTAGCTATAACACCGCCGAGCTGGTTCATGGCAGACGCGTATCCCATAAGGCGGTCCTGCTTGTCACGGGTGAAGTAAAAGGACAGAAGTCCTGTCGAAAGCGGCATGAGGATTCCGACTCCGCAGCCGACAATTGCACGGAAGATCAGCACGACAAAGATATTGCTGAAAAGGCCTGCAGCGCAGCCCCCAATGACATAGAGGGTCAGGCCTATGAGCACAAGCTTCTTTGCTCCGAAGATTCTGCATAATTTCGGAAATAACATGTTTGTCAGAAATATGAACAGCGCCGGCACTGAGATTATCATCTGCACCAGTGCCTCGTTTGCGTCGCTGAAGTACGCGTGGATTGTGTTTAGTGCCGGTGCTACGGCAGCTCCGGCCATTACTGTCAGAAGTGACAGTGACAGAATTGCGACTGTAAGGCCGCCTCTTCTCTCTTTGGTTATCATTTTCGTATCTTACCTCTTTTCTCTGCCGGGATAATCCGGCCAAATTAAAAGAAGGACCGCGCAAGTCCGTTTGGACTTACGCGATCCTCGCTACACAACTGAAAGTATTTTATCACACCAAAAATGAAAAATCAAAGACATCTTTTTATATTTTTTCTGCAGTTTTGCGGAGCAGGGGGGAGTTCTGCATTGACCTATTTAATGTACTTTCTCGCCTCTGTAATATACTTTTCCGGGATTGATTCCAGAAGAAGGAATCTTACTGCTTCGGAGATATCCTTTCGTTCTTCGAAGGCATATATTCTGATTGCTTCAATCAGTTCAGGTGAAAGGAAGTATGTTTTTCTGACAAGGTTTGCAGTCTTGCTCTTTTTCTTTCTTACAGGCGTTATATCCCTGTCCTGCGGCTCTTCAATGACCTGTGGAACTGTTTTTTCTTCAGGTTCTGTTCTTGGAGCAGGCTGCTCCTGGAAGAGTCTTTTTCTTGGGTCTGAGGGCTCGCCTGCCTTCATGATGTTTTTTCTTAAATCTTCCTTTGCCATGGATTATTCACCTTCCTTTATGTATTCAAGAATTTCATCGATGAGATTGTTATAGTCCTCAAGAAGCTTTGGAGCTTCTTTTTCGTATGAGTCAAGAGGCCTGCCGGTTGACGCAGCTTCTGCAAGCTTGATGTTCCTGCGTATGAATGTTCTGAACAGCCTTGCGTCCATCATCTCTGCAAGCTCCTGGTAGTTTTCCATATATATCTGGCCGAGGTTGGTCTGAGGGTTGTGGTTTGTCAGCAGTATGCCGAGCACTCTGAGCTCCTGGTTGGTGTATTCCTTTGCAACCGATATTGTCTCCCACAGCTCCCTGATACCGTCTTCGGAAAATCTGTCCGGAAATGCCGGGATTATGATTCCGCCGTTTTTGCACGCTGTAAGGGCGAGCGTGTTGAGAAGACCCAGTGCAGGAGGAGTGTCTATGACGATGAAGTCATAGCCGATGTATGCAAGCGGCTCTATTACGAATTTAAGCAGTCTGTGGTTGATGCCTGCATCCATAGTTTCTCTTTCGAAGTTTGACAGTGCGATTGTTCCCGGAAGAACGTGAAGAGTGTCTGTTACAATCTGGACTGCCTCCTCGACGCTTATCTTCTTGGTCAGCACTTCGAATGCTCCCTTGTCTGTGTATTTGTCTCCGCCAAGCGCCATTGTGAGGTGCCCCTGCGGATCAAGGTCTATTGCAAGAACTTTGCCTCTCTTTGACAGAAGCTGTGCAAGTCCCATTGATGTGACTGTCTTGCCGACACCGCCCTTCTGATTGGCTATAACGAATGTATTTGGCTGTTTGCTCATATATTTAACCCTCGCTTTCATTCTCTTAATCCTGACAACAGTATATACCATCCGTGTAAACAATTCAACATGTATACATGTTTACCTGTAAAAAATGTGTGTGCGCATTATGCATTTGAATATATTAACAGAATCTGATTTAATCCTAAGCGGCTTAGAGACCTCATTTATATACTGAAATCCTGCCTTGAATGCAGAGTACAATCCGCCGTTTGTATTAAACAGACCGGTGCGGGAGACAGCATGACCCCGATAACAGAAGCTATCGGGGTCATGTGCTGTATTTTATTCTGTAATATAAAGAAAACCGGCAGTGCAATATACTGCCATCCGCTATGTAGCATAGATTATATACTCAGGCATGTAATTACTCAATACAAATCTGGTTGCAGAGATTGGGATATTAAAGGTAATCATTTTCTCCTGAATGATAACAGCCCGTACATATGGTACGGGCTGCAGTGCTATAGTCTAACGCAGTTTATGCGATGGTAATCAGTCAGCGAAAAGAGCTTTGGCATCAACAGGTTCTACGTCTAATAACTTAGCAACCTTTGATACATTGATCATGT
>JAEDDI010000021.1 GCA_016293805.1 Bacillota bacterium
CCGCAACACTTGCGGTATTATGGCAGGGGATGGCAAAGACGATCCGTATAACCATCTCCCATTCACTATACGAATATTATGAACCTATCATAAAACGATTACCAGCCGCCTAAATATTAAGCGCTTACCATTATCCAGGCATTGTTCTGAACATCTGTGACAACAAAACTATGTAAAATATGAAAACAGCAACATAAAAGCAGGTAACTGAAGTCAATTACCTGCTAATACATTCAAAACATTCTATTCTGGATTACTCAAACTCTTTAAATTGCTTTTGTATCGTACCGAAACCCATTGATTTTATCGAATTTAACAGTTCACTATCGAATCATTCGATTGTATTTCGCACAGCTCGGTGCGTCAAAAATGCGTCAGAAGTTATTATTCCTTCTTTACCATTCTTTCCATGATACATATTTTATCCCATTTATTTCACATGAGATATCTCCAAGATAATACACCTGTCCAAGAGTGTCATCCCCTCTTAAGTCGATGTATGTTCTTACATTTGATGATAGCTTCTTTTCTGTCATACTTTTACTCTTCACT
Source organism: Bacillota bacterium (assembly GCA_016293805.1). Classification (GTDB taxonomy): domain Bacteria; phylum Bacillota; class Clostridia; order Peptostreptococcales; family Anaerovoracaceae; genus UMGS973. The sequence goes on from JAEDDI010000021.1 coordinate 553, forward strand.
TCGATTGCAAAAGTTTTTTTCCAATCTGCTATCATGTCTACTTCAAAGCCATTTTTATCTCTAAAGTATGTTAGATTTGCCTTTTTAGCATTGTTAAATCTTGCTTTCACAAGCTCACCCACTGCCATTGTTTCTACAACCGCGCCCTTATGATCGTCAAGAAGCAACTCTTCTTTTGATTCCAATCTTAACAAATAACACATCAGTCCAGTATCAACAAAATACACTTTAGGAGTTTTTACCACTGTTTTCCCGAGATTATTTGTGTCTGGTTCAACGAAATATATAATGTATGATGCTTCAAGAATAGAACACCAGCTTTTTATCGTTACTGCAGAAACGCCTATGGATTTAGATATTCCCTCATAATTTATCATCTGTCCACTATAGTGTGCGCAAACTTGAATGAACTTCCTAAATGCATTAACATTTCCCGGATTGATTTGATCCTTAACATCGAGGTCAAGATATGTATCTATGTAGTTTTCAAACCAGTCATCTTGAATAAAATGCTTATCAGTATCATGAAGTGGCGGGTAGAACCCTTTGAACATCATTTCATATGGGTTATCACACAATAGACCTTCCGCCTTTAACTCCTGAATTGAAAACGGCAATAATTTAATAAAGCCAACTCTGCCAGCAAGACTGTCTGAAATATTTTCTCTTAATCTAAATTGACTCGAGCCGGTCAAAATATACTTGCCTGGAGTATATTCTCCCTGATCCACAACATACTTCACTGCATCAAATATTTCAGGCACCTTTTGTGCCTCATCAATGATAGCTCCATCTGGAAATGCCATCAAAAAATCATGAGGATTGGACTTCGCCAGTTCACGCATAGTCAGGTCGTCAAACGAAATATATTTTTTATCTGGAAAAGAAGACTTCGCCAGTGTTGATTTACCGCTCTGCCTAGGTCCTGTAATTGCTACAACCGGAAATTGTGCAGCTAATCGCATTAATGCATCATATGCTTCTCTTTTTATCATAACGCACCTCGCTTTTAGTATATTCCAAAGTATACACTTAGGAAAATCTAAAGTCAATGCCCAGGAAATTCTTAAGTATCTTGCAGCCCTATTCCAAAGTCTATCTCCTATTGACGCACCTGCATACAATTTTCTCAGTTCAATATAAAAATGACGGACACCCTGTTCAATGTCCGTCAAATTGATTCACTGTGTTCAATACGGTTCACATTTGTCTTTATTCAAACTCTATAATCAAAAGGTTTTTCTAGATTGGATTTCTTGAAATAGCTGTATTTCTACAGCACGCAAGTGTGCTGTTTTGCTATATTTCATACAGTTTTCAGGAATTACGTTGTCATTTTGTTATCACGGTAAGCTAGTCACTTGAATTTTCATCAAGGCGCTAATGCTGTTATAGGAACAACAAATACTCCATCTGGTCTTTGATATGCTGCATTTGACATACCACAAATTACACAGAGCATTGCAGGTGCAACACCATCTTTTTCTGATTCTATATCCTTCTTTATGTTTAACAAACTCTCTGCCGCATCATCAATTTGATTTGCCCCCAGTTTGATTTCAAACCCGCACCATTGTCCATCCGGCAATGAAATTACTGCATCGATTTCCTTGTTCTTATAATCCTGATAATGATATAATTCCGCGCCAAATGATTCTGCATATATCTTTAGATCTCGCTCACATAATGCTTCGAACATAAAGCCTAACGTATTCAAATCAGAGAGAAGCATCTCGGGTGTTGCATTAAGCAATGCACACGCAAGCGACGGATCTGCAAGATGTCTTTTTTCCGCCTGCTTCACTCGAACTGACGAACGAAGTCTTGAATGAAAAGGTTTCTGATTATCTGTCAGATACAGTCTTTTCAGTATATCAAGATAACTTGCTATTGTTTCAACCACTATATCCTGGTCATCTACCTCTTTTATATCATCCTTGAGTTTCTTGTTTGTCACGGTTGTAGACTCATTTCGCGCAAGGGATCTAAGTAGCAGTTCCATCTTTTTACTGTCTCTTTTTATGCCATCTATCCTGAAAATATCATCTTCGAGTATGGCTTTTATATATTCTTTAGGCAGATACGCTGCTTTATCAATTGAAACCTTCTGATTTGCCGGCCATCCTCCCCTTACGATATACTCTATCAGTTTTTTAAGTTCAACCTCGCCTGTCATAACAGGCTTGAGTTTTCCATTACACAGTGCCTGCAATGAAACCTCACCGCTTGAAGCCCCTGTTTCATATAGTGACATAGGTCTCATTCTAAGTCTTGAAATTCTTCCGGCCCCACTATGCAGCACTCCCTTATGATTTGGTGTTGATGATCCGGTAAGAATAAACTGTCCTTTCTGGGTTTCCTGATCAACAGCAAATCTGACAGCATCCCAAATACCTGGCACTTCCTGCCATTCATCTATCAGCCTTGTTTTATCACCTTCTAAAACAAGGTCTGGGCTTATCTGCGCAAGCATCCTATTCTGGAAATTGCCAGCTGGATCCGCTATACATATCTCACTATTGCTGTGATACGCGCCTGTCCATGTTTTACCGCACCATTTAGGGCCTTCTATGCATACAGCACCAAATGCATCAAGGTACTCGTCGAGTTTCTGGTCTATGATTCTATTTATATAACCTTCACGTTTCATCTAATTCCCTCCATCTATTATGCATTATGGTCCAGTTAGATAGATTTGTCAATCTCAATTCGAGAGATTTTCGCTTTCTAATTCGATAGATTTTCAATATTCAATTCGAGAGATTTTGTATTTTAATCTGAACACCTGTGACAACAAAACTATATAAAATATGAAAACTACAAATAAAAAGCAGGTAACTGCAATCAATTACCTGCTAATATAAACAATATGTTCAGTTCTGGATTATTCAAACTCTATCGTGCCTGCAGGCTTAGGTGTAAAGTCGTAAAGAACTCTGTTGATACCCTTAACCTCATGCGTAATACGTTCAACAATATGGCACATTAGATCAAACGGAATATTCTCAACAGTTGCCGTCATTGCATCCTCTGTATTCACTGCACGGATTATACACGACCATTCGAAGGAACGCTTTCCGTCCCTTATTCCGGTTGATTTGAATTCAGGTACCACTGTGAAGTACTGCCATACCTTGCCCTCAAGACCGTTCTTTGCAAACTCCTCACGCAGGATTGCATCCGATTCGCGTACAGCCTCAAGACGGTCTCTTGTGATTGCCCCCGGACATCTTACGCCAAGACCCGGTCCCGGGAACGGCTGGCGAAATACCATACTGTCGGGCAGACCAAGCTGCTTTCCGACAATGCGAACCTCATCCTTGAACAGAATCCTGACAGGTTCAACCAGTTCAAACTTCATATCCTCAGGGAGTCCTCCCGCATTGTGATGAGCCTTGATTCCCCTCTCGCTCTCAAGAATATCAGGCCATATTGTTCCCTGTGCAAGAAAATCAATATCATCAAGTTTTCTTGCCTCTTCAGCAAATACTTCTATGAACTCGCCGCCTATTATCATTCTCTTCTGTTCAGGATCGCTAACGCCTGCCAGCCTGTCGAGAAATCTGTCTGATGCTTCAACATAGATGAGATTTGCATCCATCTGATTTCTGAACACTTCTATAACCTGCTCCGGCTCCCCCTTGCGCAAAAGTCCGTGGTTAACATGAACACATACAAGTTTTTTCCCGATTGCCCTGATGAGAAGCGCTGCGACTACGGATGAGTCAACGCCTCCTGAAAGTGCCAGCAGCACCTTCCTGTCACCGACCTGTTTTCTGACCAGTTCTGTCTGTTCTGCAATAAATGCCTCTGCAAGCTCCGGTGTAGTTATTCTGACCATATCGTCCGGACGTCTGATTTCTGCCATATATCAATTCCTCCTATATTCTGCCTGTAATATAACTTTATCATATTAAGGTTGAAAACTCACCAGTTTTCTCAAAAACATGCAAGTCATTCGGCATTCTTCATGCCTGTTTCAAGTGCCCGGCTGATTCTGTCTTCAAATTCGTCCATTTTCATCAGTGCGATTCCCTCATGTTCATCGGCAAGAACTATAAGTCTGTCCCCCGGTGTTATCTCAAAAAGTTCCCTGGCGTCTCTGGGAATCACAATCTGCCCTTTCTCGCCAACAGTAACACTTCCGAAAATATGCTTGCCTGCAGGCCCTGGCACTGCCGGATTCTCAGGCAGGCTGCTGTCATAGTTCATCAGAGCATCAATTGTTACTCCGTAATGTCTTGCAAGCACAGCACACTTTTCAATGTCGGGAACAGTCTCCCCCTTTTCCCATTTCGCATACGCCTGTCTTGATACTCCCGCTGTCCCGGCTGCATCCTCCTGCGACATGCCATTGACAGTTCTCAGCATAAGCAGATTATCCTTAAGCATAGTTATAACCTCCATAGCAGTTCTAAAAATGCCCTAAGGCATTATGCTATTTTTTTCTCATTCTTGTTCCCTTGTATCCGCCCAGCGCAATATAAAGTACGGTAAGCACAATCAGAAGAAATATATCTCTTCCCAGGGATGGTGCTTTGATGATATAGTACATAACCACTCCGGTTACAAGAAGAAGTGCTGAAAACAGCAGCTTCCATATTCTTTCCTGTCTTGTCATATTCTCTTCCTCCGCTAGTCTATTCTAGCAGAGCCGGAAAAGAGAAGCAACAAATAACGCATCAATCCTCGGAACAATCGTGAGAATACACAAGGCTTTCCATAGTCACCCCGTATATTCCGGATATCAGCCACACTTTCTGTACATCAGGAACAGTCTGGCCTTTCTCCCACTTTGCGTATGTCTGCCGCGACACCCCTGTCAGCCCGGCGATTTCCTCCTGCGAATACCCTCTTTCTTTTCTCAGTCTGATCAGATTATCCTTCAGCATAAAGTCTCCTCCGGTATTTCTACAGATCTATCCGCTCAAACCTGTCACAGGATTTCCTGTATGACAAAAGTGTAAGACCTGCATAGCATATAACTCCTGCTGCAAAAGCTGCAAGCTGAAGCGGGGCGTGTTCACATCCGAAGGCATTGAGCGCTCCAAATCCCGGAATATGATGAAGTGCCTCAGCCACAGTTATAACCGCAAAGCATACTGCCATATATATCACAAAAGGCATGCCCGTTCTGTATCCTGTTTTAAAATAGCTGCCTACAAATATGAGATTAAAAAGCCCAAACAGCACGAGTGCAGTTCCCAGAGCAAAAAGATTCGCATTCATAAGCGGATTGGAAAGATACACATTCTGGTATCTGAACAGAGTCATCCTCATCAGCACCGAAAGCGCCATAAGAACAAAACAGCATATCTGTATCATACATGTGAACACAAACTTGCCTTTTACGACATCTTTTTTTGCAATAGGCAGAAGTGCCGAAAAAAGCAGATCATTGCATTCTCTTCCGTATCTGTAATTCTGATACAGCCCCAGTGTAAGGAAAAAAGCTCCGCACAGCACAGGATATCCCGGAATCATAAACATCAGACCGAAAAGAATGAATATGTATACTATTGCCAGTGCTCCAAGATGCATCTCTTTTCTCAGTATGTTTTTCATCATCTGTCTTTTCTCCTTTCCTCACGCTCCATCCTCAGAAACGCCGCCTCAAGATGCTCTCCCTCTCTCACATATTCCCTGTGAAACTCCTCTCTGGAAAGCGCAGCTGCTATCTTTCCTCCGGATATATACACAATATCATCTGCACACTTTTCAATATCCGATATGATATGAGTAGAGAAAAACACCGCAACGCCCGTGTCGCTGATTTCCCTGAAAATGTCCAAAAGTTCATCCCTGGAAAACGGATCAAGTCCGCTGGTGGGTTCATCAAGAATCAGTGCCTGCACACCGTGGGAAAGAGCAAACATAAGGTTGCATTTCACCTTCATTCCTTCCGACAGCTGGTTTGCACTCTTTTCCTCATCAATGGAAAACAGATTCAGATACTCCCTGTAGAGCTTATCATCCCAGCTGTCATAAAAACTCTTCATCACAGCTGCAATATCCCTTATCTTCCTTCGAGGATACCAGTTAAGTGTCCCCGTTGAATAACCGATTCGCTTCTTGATTTCTGCCTCATTTCCGGTAAGCGGCATACCGAAATACTCAATCTCTCCTCCGTCGGGATGCACAAGATTAAGCATCGCCTTGATGGTCGTTGTCTTTCCTGCACCGTTTCTTCCTATAAAGCCTGTAATTCGTCCCTCCTCAAGAGAAAAAGAGACATTGTCAAGCTCAAAGGAAGGATATGATTTTCTCAGCCCGTTAACTTTTACAATACTCATTTCAGCCTCCATTCTTATCGATATATGAATATTGTAGCGTCATTCATACTCCCCATCTACCAATCTGAGATTACAAAAAACAGCTGATTATGTTAACAATAGTTGCCAATTGGCCAAAAAAGCAAAAAAAGACAGCCCGGGCTGTCCCTTTGCGTGCCTCAGACTGCATTCCACATGAATATGAAATGGCATATGCTTCCCGCAAGAACAAACAGATGAAATATCTCGTGAGAACCGAAGTTCCTGTGAATACTGTTTAGTCTTCTGAATTTCAATGCATATATTATACCGCCTGCAGTGTACATAATTCCCCCTCCAAGCAGCAGTGCAAACTCGGTATGTGAAAGAACCGAAACGAGATCAGGCATAACTGCAAGACATGCCCATCCCATCGCAATATACAGAATCGACGACAGCCATTTCGGGCAGTAAACGAAAAACATGGTAAAAATGCCGCCGCAAACAGCTATTGCCCATATAACTGCAAGCAGTGGACGTCCTGACTGGTCAGGCAGAATCGAAAGACAAATAGGTGTATACGAGCCTGCTATAAGAACGTATATCATCGTGTGATCAAGTTTCTTAAGTATTCTGTTGCTTCTCTCTGAAATGTTGAATGTATGGTATGCGCTGCTTGCACTGTAGAGAGCGACCATGCTCAAAAGAAAAACACTCAGCCCCGCGAGTCTGAGGATGTCTGCACAGCCACCTGATGCGTGCATCAGAAGCATTGGCATTCCTGCCACTGCCATGACTGCTCCTATGAAATGTGTAAGGGCACTGCCCGGATCTTTAATCTGCTGATACATATGGTTATTACCTCCTTGTAATCGGTTTTTTAAAAACCTCTCTTCGGATATATTAAATCTATAATAAAACCTTGTCAAGAGTTTTTTAAAACCGTATAATAGGATTATAAAATACTCAAGGAGGATAATATGGAATTCAGATTGCCCGAATACAACGAAATACCCGACGTGGGTCTCTTTCTCGAACAGGTCCAAAGGTACGTCGCATCAGCACTCAGTCCGCTGACAAACATAACCATAACAGGTTCAATGATAAGCAACTACGTCAAGCAGTCGATAATCGCCAAACCTGTGCGCAAGCAGTACTTCAGAGAACAGATTGCCGATATAATTTTCGTGGCTGCTGCCAAAAGCGTTCTTTCCCTGGACAGCATCAGAATGGTCATCGACCTTCAGAAGGATACCTACAGTCCTAAAGATGCATATGAATGTTTCAGAGATGAACTGACATCTGAGATAGACCGGCTGTTCGGCAATACACCGGCTAAAGGAAGGGAAACAAGAAACAATCAGTATTCACGTCTGATCAGGGAGATATCTCTTACAATAGCGCATAAGGTATACCTTGAGCAGGTGTTTGAGGATATGAAAAAAGAAAGAGAAGAAGAATAATTCCCTCTCAACTTCACAATATTACACCGTATTCTTATGTTTTTTCTTGTGATAGGCAGATAAATAATCTATAATGTTTGAGTAAACTATTTTTGCAGTAAAAGGAAGAGAGACTTATGAGAACAATAGGAACAGTTGTAAGAGGCGTTCGTGCACCTATCATCCGGGAAGGTGACGATATAGCTGAAATAACTGCCAGGTCCGTAATGGCTGCATGGAAGGAAGCAGGCATCACTCCATGCGACAAAGATATAGTGGCAGTTACAGAATCAATCGTAGCAAGAGCACAGGGCAATTACGCTACTGTGGATCAGATAGCAAAGGATGTCCGCACAAAGACAGGCGGAGGAACAGTGGGAATAGCATTCCCTATCTTAAGCAGAAACCGTTTCTCAATCCTGCTCAAAAGCATGGCAAGAGGATGCAGCAAAATCGTTCTTCTTCTTTCATATCCTTCGGATGAAGTGGGAAACCATCTTGTTGATATCGATCTTCTTGACGAGGCCGGAGTCAATCCGTATACAGATGTGCTCACTTCAGAGCAGTTCCGCGAGAAATTCGGAAAGATTCTTCACCCTTTCACAGGTGTTGACTATATCGACTTCTACAGGGAAATAATCGAAGCAGAGGGCACTGAGGCTGAAATTATTCTGGGCAACCGCGTTCAGACGCTTGCCGATTACACCGATACTGTTATTACTTGCGATATCCACACGCGTGCACGCTCCAAGAGACTTCTAAAAGCTGCAGGCGTAAAGACAGTCCTTGGAATGGATGACATTCTCAGCGAATCTGTTGACGGCAGCGGATTCAATGCCGAATACGGCCTTCTCGGTTCGAACAAGGCTACAGAAGAGACCGTTAAACTTTTCCCTTCAGGCTGTACTGAAGTTGCAGAGAAAATCAGCGAGATACTCAGCAGAGAATCAGGCAGAAACATTGAAGCGATGGTTTACGGCGACGGGGCATTCAAGGATCCTGTAGGCAAGATATGGGAGCTTGCAGACCCTGTTGTATCTCCTGGATACACCAGCGGGCTTGTCGGAACTCCAAACGAACTGAAACTCAAGTACCTGGCAGACAATGATTTCGGTGATCTTAGCGGAGATGAGCTCAAGAAAGCAATCGAAGACAGAATCCGTTCCAAGACAAGCGAAAGTCTTGTTGGGAACATGGTATCAGAAGGGACTACTCCAAGACGTCTCACAGATCTCATCGGTTCGCTGTGCGATCTCACATCGGGTTCCGGAGACAAGGGAACTCCTATCGTATACATTCAGGGTTACTTCGACAATTACACCAATGAATAAGCAAATCCTCCGTATGGTTCCAGTCATGCGGAGGATTTTTTTCTGCTGAAGCTGAAATTATGTCCGGAAATCATTTTGCAGCATCCCGGCAAGACGAATTCTATTTTCCGATTACAACTTTTCCCTCAGAATCAAGAAGAGGTGTAATGCCACCGGCATAACCTGATTTCCAAATCAGGTAATTGACTCCTGTTTCTCTATCCACGATAATCTGCAGCAAACCGGAGTCTTTCAGAGAAGACCCATCTGTGAATACAGCTTCAAATCTTTCTTCTTTTTTCCCCATTTTTAATATCTCCCGTTAAATATTATATATTCCGACCGGTTTGTATATCTTATCGTTCCATATTATCATAACAGCCGCAGCAGTGCAGACTGCTGTGGCTGTTTACTGTTTTACATCCACCGAATGGACGTATAATTTTCTAATAGTTTTCTTCGCTGATTTCGAAGTATGCCTGAGGATGACTGCATACAGGGCAGATATCAGGTGCCTGTGTTCCAACTACTATATGTCCGCAGTTTCTGCATTCCCATACCTTGACTTCGCTCTTTGCGAATACTTCTGAAAGTTCGATATTCTTCAGAAGTGCACGATAACGCTCTTCGTGGTGCTTTTCAATTGCCGCAACCATTCTGAACTTCTTTGCAAGATCTGTGAATCCTTCATCTTCAGCTGTTCTTGCGAACTCATCATACATCTGGGTCCATTCGTAATTTTCTCCTGCAGCTGCAGCTTCAAGGTTGGCAGGTGTATCTCCGATGCCGGCAAGTTCCTTGAACCACATCTTTGCGTGTTCCTTTTCGTTTTCTGCAGTCTTAAGGAAGATCGCTGACATCTGCTCATATCCTTCCTTCTTGGCAACTGAAGCAAAGTAAGTGTATTTATTTCTTGCTTCGGATTCACCTGCGAAAGCAGCTTCCAGGTTCTTCTCTGTCTGAGTTCCCGCATAAGGGTTTTTCTTCACTTCTTCAATCTTCTCAAATTTTTCTGCAGGCTGTTTGCAGAGCGGACAAGTTTCAGGAGGATTCTCTCCCTCGTAGATGTATCCGCATACTGTACATTTCCATTTAGCCATATTTATACCTCTCTTTCTGAATATTCTATATATCTTCAACATGTATTACCACATAAATGTTTACGATATATGTCGATTATATCACATCATCCCGCCATTTCATACATTAATAAGCAGTATTTCAGCCTGTTTTTTATCCCGATTATTCATTGTATGTATATTTGAACAAGAATATACAGCAAATACGCAAACTAATATAAAAAATGTATCAAAATTAGTACAATTTGCGGTTTTATTGAATGTATACATTATTTTATCAGATTTTCTGTTGATTTTCACAATTTTGGGGAATATATTTGTTGTAAATTCATTTTTTGAGCACAATTTCTAATATATATCCAGCAACCGGAAGGAGGAAAAAACAATGGGAAGACTTGAAAACAAAGTAGCTATCGTAACAGGGTCAACAAGCGGAATCGGTGTAGGCATAGCGAGATTATTCGCAAAGGAAGGTGCCAAAGTTGTTATATGCGGCAGAAGGGAAGCCAAAGGTCAGGCTGTAGTGGATGCAATCGCTTCAGAAGGAGGAGAGGCTTCCTACCATTTCATGGATATCACTCAGATCGAAAGTGTCAAAGCTCTCATCGATGATACATACGAAAAGTACGGCCGCATTGATATCCTCGTAAATAATGCGGCAAATGTAGGTCTCAAGGACGGAAGAGTTGATGAGATTGAGCTTGAAATGTGGGATGCAATATTCGCAAGCGATATAAGGGGGACATTCTATGCAACAAAATGCGTAATCCCTTACATGGAAAAGAACGAAGCAGGCGGCTCGATTATCAACATCGGCTCAATGGCATCATGCGGCGGAGACCTTGGTTCAACAGCATATGCATGCGCCAAGGCAGGAGTAAACACTCTTACTGAATATACTGCCCTTCAGTACGGCAAGCAGGGCATCAGGTGCAACTGCATCAGGCCGGGCCTTATCGTAACACCTGAAAACGAAGCCAAGGTTCCGGACGCGCTCAAGAACATTTTCTTAAGCAATATCATGGTTGACCGCTATGGTGCACCTGAAGACATCGGTCATATGTGCGTATATTTTGCATCAGATGAAAGCAGCTATGTAACAGGCCAGATTGTAAATGTTGACGGAGGAATGAACTCCCATGTGCCTACTGTAGCTCAGTTTAAGGAACTCAATTCCAAAACCTGGTAACATGCAGAAGAAGTCCCGCCGGGGCTTCTTTTGTTTTCTTTCTCATTTTTTCTCTGCGAGAATATATGCGGCTCCTTCAGGGGCCTTCATCAGTCCTGTGCTGCTGAAAAATCTTTTATTAATCATATCACTGTCAAGATAATCGGTTACTTCAAATCCGCATTCTCTCATAAGATTTTCCATCTCACCGCTGTCATATTCAGCTTTCATCTCCTCACCGCACGCTTTGGCAAGATCTCTGTTCCTGTCAGTTTCAAACGAGCCTTCCCTGAGCGGATAGTCAAAACATACTGTGCACGAATCATCGCTCAAATGCGATATGTCAGCAGCAAGATTCCGAAAAGCTTCTTTTGTCATGTAATACGAAAGTCCCAGCATGCTGCAGTACACATCCCGGCTCCTGTCAAATCCTGCATCGTATAATCCCGATACAAACGATGATTTCACGCCAAGGTCTGCAGGCACAAACACCCTGTTTCCCACGACCTCAAGCCCTGCTGCTTTTTCCCTTGCCGTTTTATCCACTATTACCTGCGGCAGATCCACCTCAAATATTCTCTCAACACGGTGCCTGTCAGAATACGAATACGTATCATATCCTGCCCCGAATATTATATACTGACATGAATCGGCCTTTGCCATACATTCATCGTTGAAAGCGCTTCTTCCTATCACGGAAGGGGCAAGCTGCCTGTTCACAATTGCAGAGAGCACTTCTTCATCCGTCCCCTCAAATCCCGGGAAGAAAAACTCTCTTCCGGAAATCATATTCGAAGCTGTCTCTCTATAGTCATCAGCCCCAAGAAGTCTTATGGCATTCTCATCATAGAATATGTTCCCTCCATCCTTTTCAGTATGATACGCTCTTGCAAAAAGACTCACTTTTGCCGTCATGCTGTCCATAATATATCTCCTTTCTTAACATGCTGTATATTCTTACTACACCCTGTCAGGGTATTATTCAAGAATTGATTTTTTGCCCAAAATATGGTAATATATTTACGTCGAAGATATGAATTTCTTCGACTTTTTATGTATATATGAGGTTGATACAGTTTTTCTCCTTCCTGTTGCAGGATGCTTTTTCAGTTCAGCTGGTATATAATCAGAGGAGAAAACGGAGGGTATATTATCATGGAAGAGAGAAAACCGCGAATACTTATAGCTGATGACGAGAAAGATATCAGAGAAATACTGACGCTTCTTCTGAAGGGAGAGGGATATGAGGTTACCGCTGCAAAAGATGGTCAGGAGGCACTTGACCTTTGCACAGACGATACCGATCTTTGCATACTGGATGTAAACATGCCGGGCCTTTCAGGTTTCATGGCAGGGTCAAGAATAAGGGAAGAGCGCGATGTCCCTATTGTTTTTCTGACGGCGTATTCTGCAGAATCCGACAAGGTAATGGGTTTTTCGGCAGGAGCCGACGACTATATCTCAAAACCCTTCTCCAACATGGAGCTGCTGATGCGTGTAAAAGCCATACTCAGACGGACAATGAAAAACACAGAAAACGACAGTCTGATTCCATTTCAGGATGCGCTTCTTGACACAGTCAGCCAGTGCATCAGAAAAGACGGCGAAACAATACCGCTTACATATACAGAATTCGCAATTCTGAAACTTCTTGTCAGTCACAGGAAGAAAATTTATTCTCTTGACAATATCTATGAAAGCGTATGGAAGGAGGAACCCGTCGGGGACAGCACCATAATGGTTCACATCAAGAACATACGCAGAAAACTGGGAGACGACTCAAGAAATCCAAGATATATAAGGACAGCCTGGGGAAAGGGATACTATGTTGAATAAAAAAAGCAGACTGTCCCGGGAAATACTCGGCATACTGATGCTTTCCGCTGTAATTGCAGTCTTCATATTTGTGGTCATTGATGTTTCCGCAACAGGAGTTATGTATGCATACTGCGATAAAACCGGTCTCACCCTTTCGCAGACGGAGGCACAGACTTTTTCCCTGAGAATACGGAGTCTCAGCTTCTTTGCCGCAGCTGCCTCCTTTGTATTTCTGTTCCTGTTTCTTATCGGGCAGAAACTGTCATACATAAAAGATATCATCCGCGGCATCGAATCTCTCAGAACGCACCGCATGGATTACAGACTGCCTGTGGAGGGCAGCAGCGAACTTGCGGAGCTTGCGCAGAGCATAAACTATCTTGCCGAAACTGAACGAACACTTCTTGAAAAAGAAGACAGCCTCCAGAAGGAAAAAGACTTGCTTATCCGCACACTTTCGCATGATATACGCACTCCTCTCACCGCCATCCTGTCATACTCTGAATATCTGGCTGAAAACGACAGCATATCTGAAGAAGAAATGAGAAGTTTCGCTCATTCCATCAGATCAAAGGGTGAACAGATAAATGAGCTAACCTCAAGACTTCTTGACAGCGGCAGGAGAAATATGGAATATGTGGAAGACGGGAGACTTCTCATGGAACAGCTTGCATCAGGCTGGGAGGATATGACAGGTGATGAATTCGACTGCAGCTGGGACATATCAGGATGCGATAGTTTTTCAGGATATTTTGACATCCAGGAGCTTCTGAGAATATTTGACAACCTCGCTTCAAACATACGCAAGTACGCAGATCCGGCTTCCCCGGTAACGCTTAAAATATCCGAACGCAGCGGAACTGTCGAAATAGTTCAAAGTAACGTAAAACGCATTATGGAGAATATGCCCGAGAGCAGGAAAATAGGAATTGACAGTATTGCTGCGGTTGCAGAAAACTACGGCGGCACAGTCATTACGGACGATGGTGACAGCAGTTTCAGCATACGCATCACACTGCTTCTTCAGAATTCTTCAGAATTACATGAATGATTTCTTTATATTCTCCTGTTAATATATAACTGAAAACAAACAGAGAAAAGGGGGAATTAATACAATGTCAGCACTTGGAATTCTATTAGTGATATTTACGGTTATGACCGCTGTAACCATAACAGCCCTTGTTCTTCTCCTTCTTATAAAGGACAAAAAGAAGAAAAAATACGTGGTATACTTCCTCGGAATATGGGGCATGGCAATTGCATATATGAACGCAACAGCCCAGCCTTCTAATTTCATCGGATATATACTTTTAGCGCTTGCTTTTGGAGCAGCAGGTGCAGTATCGGTTATACTCCAGATAATATCAAAAAAACAAAGCACAGATACGGCAGCGTCAATACTTGCGGCAGTATCTGCAGCAGCAGGGCTTATATCCCTGTTCATATTCTGAATCACGAGCTTTCGGCGCCGGCTGAAAGCTCATTTCATTATACATCAGTAATACTGCGTGCTTCCAAAGAACATAACCTTATATATCCTGCCTTCATGTGAATACCAGATAAATGCAGTCCCGCATCCTTCATCTATAATCTGCGCAGCCTCTTTTTCAGTTATGTCTCTGTATACGCTGTCAGCTTCGCCGTCTTTCAGTGTAAGAGTCCACTCGCTGTATGCAACATCTGAAGTTTCACTTTCCATCATCAGTCTACGGTATTCAGGGTCATCGCCGTCATATCCTGCAGGAGCAGTAACAAGCAGACTTTCTTTCATACCAACAATCTGGACATAGGAACTATATCCTGCGGTCCTGTTGTCACAGTCATATCCTGTCTGAGGGGAAACGCAGGTCAGCAGGTCGTTTCCGGCATTGTAAAATTCCTTCACCCTGTCTCCAAAATCTATCAGAAGTCTGTTTTCGTCATGACGCAAAACTGTGAAACTTTCACCTTCCGGCTTCAGCCTGACCTCGCCTGTATTTTCATCGAAAGAATAACTGTCGTATAAATCCGAATCACCTACAGGGCTTCCGCATGCGCAGTAATATGAAAACTCGCCCCCGCTTCCGAAATGAATGGTTTCATTGCAGTCTGTGCAGAATATCCAGTCATTTGATGTGAGATATTCGGGCGTATTTGCACATCCCGAAAGAACAGCCGCAAGCAGCACAGCAAAAAACACGCATATCTTTCTCATTTCTTATCATCCTCCATTTTCACTGTACGAATATTATATACCAGTTCTGACATCCGTGTACATTTATTGCATTGTATATACATATTCAGATGCCGTATCATGTTATCTTTTTTTCACTTATGGATTTAACCCCTTCCTGATTCCGGTCAATGGTAATATAATTTCATTAACCGGTCAGGTCAGCGGGAAGTATATCAGTATTTTAGAGGTACCGTAATGAACGAAAAATTCTTTGCACTGCCCGAAGAGAAGAGGCATCGTATTATAAACGCGGGATTTCGTGTTTTTTCAAAAAATTCGTACAGGAAGAGTCCTGTAGGAGATATCGCCAGGGAGGCCGGCATAAGCAAGTCGCTTCTCTTTCATTACTTCAGAAACAAGAGAGAACTATATATGTTTCTCTGGTCAGAATGTGCAAGAATAACAAACGAAGCTGTAGAAAACTGCGAATGTTTCGAAACAGATGATATGTTTGATGCGATGTTTCTTGTGATGAAGGCAAAGTTTAATGTTATGAGAACCTTTCCCGATCTGGGCACATTTGCCATTAAATCGTATTACGAAGAAGACCCGGAAGTTTCTTCTGATGTTGCCTCCCTTATAAAACAGGCGAGTGAATATCAGCTGGAAAATATACACAAGTGGTTCAGACCGGAACTGTTTGTGCAGGGAATCGACATCAGAATGATGTACAGGGATATGTATCTGGCGTCAGAGGGCTTTATCTGGGAAAAACTTCATCGCAGCTGTCTTGACGCTGACGAAATGGAAAAGGAATTCTGCGAACTTATAGAATTCTGGAAGAGTATTTATCTCAGGAGGGAAACAAATGAATGCGATAGAGATTAACAGACTTACAAAAAATTACGGAAAATCCCGCGGTATAACAGACCTTGACCTTACTGTTGAGCGCGGCGAGTTCTTCGGCTTCATCGGTCCCAACGGGGCCGGCAAATCTACGACAATACGTGCCATGCTGGGACTTTTAAAGCCAACTTCAGGTTCAGTAAGTGTGCTGGGCATGAACAGCAGAGAACTTACCTCAATTCTTTCCCGCATAGGGTATCTCCCTTCCGAAAACACATACTACCCCGGAATGCGCGTAAGAGACGTGCTGAAACTGTCTGCAGCTCTGCATAAAACAGACTCGGTCGGCGAAGCAGAAAGACTCTGTGATATTCTTCAGCTGGATACATCAAAAAAGGCTTCCGAGCTCTCATACGGCAACAGGAAAAAGCTTTCTATCGTATGTGCTCTTGCACACAGCCCGGAGCTCCTTATCCTCGACGAGCCGACAGGAGGTCTTGATCCTCTCATGCAGAATGCTTTCTTCGATATTCTCAGAGAAAAGAATTCTCAGGGAACAACTGTATTCTTCTCAAGTCATATTCTTTCCGAAGTACAGAATAACTGCACAAGAACAGCAGTCATCAAGGAGGGAAGAATAATTGCATGTGACTGTGTGGATAAACTTAAAGCCGCAAACGTGAAGAGAATCAGGTTCACAGGAAATGCGCCGCTTGATAATCTCACCGGAATAAGGAATTTTGAAACCGACGGGAAAACAGTCAGTTTTCTTTTCAGCGGTGATATGAACAGCCTTATAAGCATACTTGCTGAAGGAACTACAGAAGATCTTGAAATACATGAACCTGATCTTGAGGAAACCTTCATGCACTATTACGAGGAGGTGTAGACGTATGACCATATACCTGCACGAACTTCGCCAGGGAAGTAAAACCTTCCTTATATGGACTTTATCAATATCTGCCTTCATGGCAATGTGCATATTCCTGTTTCCTGAGATGGAGGGGGAACTTGGAGGCGTCGGTGATATGTTTTCGTCCATGGGATCATTTACAGCGGCTTTCGGAATGGACAGACTGGACTTTGGCACTCTCGAGGGATTTTATGCAATTGAATGCGGTAATATAATGAGTCTTGGAGGTGCATTCTTTGCAGCTGTCATATCCGTAAATATCATTTCAAAAGAAGAAAAGGACCGAACAGCAGAATTTCTGTTCACACATCCTGTCAGCAGAATCCGTGTGCTGTCCGGTAAAGCCGCGGCCGTTTTATCACAGACAGCTTCAATGAATATAATCGCAGTCGCAGTTACATCAGCATCCATCGCGGCTATCGGAGAGGCCGTGCCATGGGACACAGTACTGCATCTTCATCTTGCATATCTGTTCTGCCAGATTGAAATTGCAATGATATGCTTTGGAATCTCTGCTTTTTCAAGAAGCAGCAGTTTCGGTGCCGGTCTTGGCCTTGCGCTGGTTCTGTATTTTATGAATCTCATTGCCAACGTATCTGATAAGATGGAAGTATTGCGGTACATATCACCGTTTGGATATGCGGAAGCTGCAGAAATAGTCACTGCAGGAGAACTTGACACCTCACTTGTAATATGCGGTCTTGCTGCAGGACTTGCAGTATCGCTGGCCGGTAGCCTTTATTACTGCAGAAAAGATATAATATGCTGAAATATTACAGGCAGATGGTTTTGTACTCATCTGCCTGTTCAGATTTCATAATCTATCATTTCCTGATATCCGGCCATTTTACATTCACCGATTGCTCTTGCCGCCGGTCTCAGTCTTTCATCAGTTATATTCTCAAGAATCTTCATTCTCTTTGGCGATATTTTCTCATGCGACATGCATTTTTCATAATCCGATACTTCCATGTGCCAGTAGTTCAGTTCCCCTTTATAGTACTTTCCCAGTTTCTGAGCTATCAGAAGGCCTTCCGGATCCATGTCACCTGCATAATATGCGGTATTCCCCGCTTCTGCCATCAGATCAAGAGCCATCAGCCCGGCAAGTCTAGGCTGACCGTTCATACACATATATGACCTTTCCGCCGACCCTCCGTCTTTTGCACAAAGCATTGCAAAAACCGAAGGGTTTTCAACAATATAGATTCTATCCTGACGGCACTGGATCTTCTTCCACCCTGTGATTACTGCCAGAGGGACCTGCACAATATTATGCTCTGCTTCAAAACCTTCCATGCCTTTGTGCGGACTTCCGTCTTTATTTATTGCCCGCACATTATACACCATGGCGTAATTTGAGATATCATCAAGCATAATCCCGGTCTCAAGACAGCTTTTCTTCCTCCTGTACGCCGGAAATATATCCGATGACTCAACAGAAACACCGCGCATTTCCAGATCTGCCTGTATCACCTTGTAAAACAGTGTTCCTCCGGAAGTTCCCCGGTCAAACGCATGAGGATTACCTGTCAGTTCTGCTGCAAAAGCCGCAAGATACATATTATCATTTCTGCGATACGGCAGCTGATTATATATCCTGGCAGCAAGTCGCAGCATCTTCTCCCATTCTTCAAGACTGCATCTTTCGCTGTCCCGTACCGTTTCAAGAATGAGCTCCACATGTTCAGCAGCACAGGTTCCATCAAAATCTTTTATGAACTCCCTTATAATCTGCTGCTTTTTCCGGTTTCTAAGCGCTTTCTGTTCCTGTTTTCCAATCATCAGTTCACCGAAATACTGTTCTAGCAGAGCTTCCGGCGTTACCTCTTTAAACCGGCTTTCCTCCAGCGCTCTGCCAAACCGTTCGGCTGAAACAGTCACATTCTTCTGTCCATGAAAACTCTTTCCAAAGAATCCTTCCAGTTCATCAATCTCCTGCGGGCTCAGATTGTTAAGTACAACTTTACCGGCGAACCTTCCATATGAACTGTACTTTTCCCTGAAACCCTCAAACACTCTTTTCCAGACCGGATTCTGCTTGAAATATTCAATACACTGTTTAATAATTTCCCCTTCACTTATTCTGTTCAATTTCTGCACTCCTGTGTTCCACTTCAGTCTCGTGTTCAAGAAGTTCTTTTTTTCTTCCATTCCACAAATACGGCATTACAGTTACAAATTTGGCATTTTCCGGACGTATCAGCTGATAGATTGCCAGGGCGTCAAGCGTGTCACAATCTCCCCACAGCACCTGTGAATTGATAATAAAGTTGAACTGAAACTCCGTCATCAGTCTGAACATATCACGAATATTCCTGTTGTCAACTCCCGCAAAAGCCTCATCCAGCGAAATCAGTCTCGGAGCATCTTCTCTTCCTCCCTGATACTTCGCCACCACTGCCGAAAACAGAGGCACATACATGGACATCGCCTTTTCTCCTCCGCTGAATGTTCCGAACACACTGTTTGTAAGTTCCTTCTGCCGTTCTCCGCTTTTCTGCGAAAACAGCTGAAATTCAAACCATTTGCGGTAATCAAGAGTATCCTTCATTATCTGATAAAATGAAATCATTCCTGCACTGTCCTGTGCATTTCTTCTTGCCTGGGCAACTTTTGACCTGAAATGCGCAGATAGCCTCGACGCCTCTTCTTCACTCATCAGGCGATAGTCCTTCTTCAGCAGATCAACAAGTTCTCTTGTATCAAGCTGATCCTCCTCTTCGGCAGTTTTGCTTCTCCATCTGAGACTCAGCTTAAGTCCGCTCGATGTATTCATTCCGTTCATTAAAGCATTCATCTTCTGCACCCACATATTGGACGCATTGATTTTTCCACGGATTTTTCTGCTCACTGTGTTCGCAAGAATGTCTTCAAACAGTTCACGGTCACCGTCCTTAATCAGATTCTCCAGTTCATGAATATCCTCTTCAAGGTGCATAAGAAGGCTTGTAAACGACACCTTCACGCCCTGATACCTTGCAGAAATGTCCAGTCGTTTCGGTGAAAATCCGTCAGGTCTTTCCATCCGTTCCTCAACTGCAAACAATTCAGTCTGCGTAAGCTGATAGTCAGTCAGAAATCCTCTGTTTTCGAAATACACCTTGTTCAAATCCCGTATAATGCTTTCCCTGTCCGTATTTTCCGCATCGTCTTCCAGATATGCGTGGACACGGTACGCATCATTTACTGCTGTCTCTGGAAGTGATACATAGTTCAGATTCTGTTCCATCTCATAGCAGTTAAGATAGTATTCGGATTTCTTTATATATTCTTCTATCTTCTTCCTGGTTACATCAAGTTCTGCATCAAGCTGCAGCGCCTCATCCTCTTCGTGTGCCTGACGGCTTGCGCATTCATGCAGTCTTTCTGGATACTCGTGCAGCCAGGTGATACAGTAATCCAGTCTTTCCTTAATTTCTTCATAATTGGTAAGACGCAGCTGTTCCTTAACCGAAGACTGCTCTTCTTCCCTTTTTCGTATATCTCCGGTGATTTCAGCCAGATCGTTACGTATCTTAACCATATCCTCGTTAATATCTTCAAGTCTCCGTCTGCGTTCATGCAGATATTCAGTACTTCTCAGGTACATTTCGTGTGAGGCTTTAAGTCCGACCATATACCTTCCATACTCTTCTGCAGCCGCTTCAGCCTGCCTGAACACCTCATAGGAACATACAAGATAAAGCTCACCTGATATTTCAAGCGCTTTCTTTTTCTTTTCTTTGACAGCTTCCGCAATAGCCCGTATAAGTTCCTCCAGTCTTTCTCCTTCCTGTTTCAGCAGTCCGTAGTTTCTTTCTTCATCATGCAGCATCTGAAGTGCCGCTTTCATATCACTGTCGCCCGGAAAGCTTTCGTATTCATTCTTAAGTCTGGCCTTCCTTCCTTCAAGTTCTCTCTGAGCTTCCTCAAGCACCATAACAGTATGCCCGATTTCTGCAAGTTTTTGCCTGCATTCCTCGATTTTAGCAATTCTTAATCTCTCACGTGCCTTCGTCCCTATAAAACTCGCCTCATACTCACCCGTAACGGTTCCGGCAAGTACACCCATTCTGTATGTTCCATCCTCTGAAACTGATACTATGCCGTCTCCATCATATGCAATACTGCCCAAAACGCCTGTAAGCCTGTGATTTGACAGAAGGTCATTAACCTCTTCATTAAGCTGCAGTATATCAAGCAGGCTTTTCCCGGAAGAAGCAGGTCCCGTAAACAGATAACGGTCTTCACATCCTGTCTTCTGTCTGAGAACTTTGTCTTTGTACTGTTCATCGATAACAAGCGCATCAAGAATTCCCATTCTGTCAAGAGCTTCTTCCAGAAGACTGCAGGCGTTTTCATCGATATCAGTGCCAAATTCAACAGCTCTGTAAAACTCCTGATACGGGATTTTCATTTCGTCCAGCCTCTGCCTGTTTCTGACAACTGCTTCAGAGCGCACAGGCTGCGGTTCTTTCATGTTCTCCCATTCGTCAAGTTCTGCATTCACTTCAAAGTACTCATTTCTCGCCTTATCAATTTCTGCTCTGTTTTCTGCAGCTGACATTTCGATTTCGGCATTCTTTACGCTCCAAATACCTGCCACTATCTGATTTACATGTGCAAAATCATATACTTCGCCATATGTATCTGCAAAACCGATGAAATCTCTTAGTGTTTCTTTTTCCAGGACAAGTTCTCTGTTTGAAGCGTTCCAACGATTAAGAGATTCCTTCCATTCATTTTGTGCCTCGACAAACACAGATTCAAGTTCATGGATTCTTCTTTCAGATGTGTCCTGTTCATGTATACATCTGTCCCTTTCTTTAATATATTCATCTTTCTGGCGATCGTATTGTTCTGTTTCAGCAAGAATCTCCGTACATTCACTGATTTTTTCTTTTGTCCTGTCAAACAGCTGCTGGTGCAGTTCAAATTTATATGGTTCATCCATTTTCTCTTCAAGTTCAGCTTTCATGAAGGTATGCTCTTCAAATGCCATTGCATCCGCATCTTCCTGCATTCTGTTCATCATTTCTTCCAGTTCTTTTGCCTTCTCTGCAGTTCTCTCTTCTTCAGCCGCAATCTGACGAAGCGTCTCATCAATCTGTTCCTGTTTAGAATCAGAAAAATCCTGTTTTTCCAGAAGATTTCTATTCAGTTTTTTAAGTTCCTCCGCCAATTCGATTTCTCTTTGCTTTAATCCGACAGCATCACTCCTGTTAAGAGACTCCCGCTCTTTTTCCAGAGATTCACGTCTGGCGTCCAGCATCTGATGCTCTTTCTTAAACTCTGATATTTTCTGTCTGCACTCTTTCAGCCTGTTTTCGTATTCACGTTCATCTGCCTTAGCGTTTTCAAGTACAGTCCTTGCCTGTTTGTACCTGTCTGCCTTCTCATACAGCAGTTTCCTGTTATATTTCGCATATACCTCCTGAATCTTCTCAGCTGCCTGCTTTGCCTCTCTGCGGCTTTTGAGATTCATCGTCATCGTATCCATGTTTTCAATCGCTTCTGACATAGGTCTAAGGTCGTCATCAGAAAGAGGCTGCAGCGAGTCACTCAGAATATCGTTGATTACCGAAGGCTTGAAATCCTTTGACAGTTTAGGCGTTCTGAGCTGTATAAGGAGGTCTATCATCTCCTTGTACTCTTCTTCTGTGCCAAATCCGAATATACGGTTATTCACATACTCCATATACTCTGCCTGTCTGTCAAACACCCTGCCGCCGTCACCTATTCTGTTCTCAAGTTCCTTCTTCGACAGGGTCACTTTTTCTCCTGTCTCCCTGTACAAGTAGAAATCCCTTCCGACCCTTCTGCCGTCTGTAAGGCTGAAATACCACTTGTCCAGGTTCTTCCCTCTTCTTGCGCGTATTCCCATGCCGACTGTCAGATAGGTGTCACTTTTCTCTCTTTTGAACTCAAGATACAAATATCCTGTACGCTCCTCTCTTCCATCATCCTCTTCAAGAAGATAGCTGACCATTTTACGATCTCTGGAACCGAACGGATCAAGTCGTTCAGGGCTCATGTTTCCATCAAGAAGAAGAGGCACAACACTCTGCATGGTAACCGATTTCCCCGATCCGTTTGAACCTCTAAGCAGCATCCTTCCTTTGATAAACGGAAACTCCTGCTCATCATAATACCAGAAATTAATCAGCCCTATTCTGTTTGCCTGCCATCTGCTGTTCATTTATTCATTCCTCCAGTATAGTCTTCCGGATAGTTCCCCTGCATCTTGCCTACAATCGGACAGATTACTATCTGATCCGCCCCGGTTTCACTCCTTGCAGCCATCCATAGTTTCATCTCTTCCAAAACGCTTCTTGCAAATTCTCCTTCCGGCATCTCCCGGAACATCTTTGAGAATCCGCTTCCGTATTTCCGCTTCACTTCATGGATCATATTTTCAAATTCAATCCGGTCGACATAACACATTTCATCCGGTCCGGTTTGCCACTTCCCTGATTCAATTTTCTTTCGTATTTCTTCAAAGCACAGAAGCAGGATATCAGATATTGAATTGCTGCCCGGAAATACAGCTCCCATTCGCAGGTCTTCCCCAGCCATCAGAAATGCGCATCCCCTGTATATATGCACATGACAGTCAAACATCTGTTCAAGTTCCCCGCTCAATCTCCGTCCGTAATACTTCAGATACTCAAAATCTTCGGGCGAACCGTCTTCTCTGTACATTCCCGGTGCAAATATGATTCTCTTGTATACTCTGTGTCTTCTCGCAAATCCGCGGTCTTCGTCAACCTCGAACCATTCACTTTCCCTAAAATCTTCAGGATTCTGATAATCCATGATATCCTTGGGAAAGGTTCTCATAAAATATCTGGAAATACCGGTGTTTTCATATAGCACCTCACCCGCCTCATCATCCATAAACACGTCGTCTCTGCCGTCTGTAACACCTATAATGCTCTGTTCCTGTGCATACCTGAGCACCCTTATCAGTTTTCTTCTGTTTGTGTACAGCGTCCAGTCTGACAGTTCTCCCGGCAGACTGGCAGATATATACTCTGTCAGCTGAGACAGTATGAACTGCTCCTGAGGATCCCGGTCTTCAAGGAACATAAGCAGCATGCAGAGATATGCATATTCTTCTTTCGATGAGAATCTCTGAATTCCCATAAACGTTTCCGGTATTACCGGTATCTTCTCCATCTTAATCAGAAGCGAGTTGTCGATAATCTGACATCCCATCTTTTCTGTAGTGAATTTTCTCAGTTCGCTAAGTGAGTCCCTTATTCTGTAATACAATTCTTTGTCTTTTGATTTTAATACCCACCTGCTGTTCAAAAGAACTTCCAGTTCCTTCATTTACAGTTCTTCCTCCTGAAATACAATTGTCATCTTCGGCATTGTGAAATTTCCATCCTCACAGCGTACGACACATTTTTCTTCGCCTAATCCAGTTTCTAAAACAAATTTTCTTCCGTCATCTGTCCGTGCAGAATAGTCTGCCGACTCCAGCGCATCTGAAATCCACTTAAGCAGTATTTCCCTGAGTCTGGGCTCCAGAACCGGAAGTTCGGAAAAGTCGATTCTGCCGTCTCTTTCAAGGCCCTTCAGTTTCTCTGCCTCTTCTTTCTGCCGTATGATCATCATTCTTCTGGTTTCCTGCTTCTGTTCTGCAGATTCACGAATGGCACTCCGGTAAGACCTTTCCCTGTATGTTCGCACACGAGGTTTCAGAACTATTTCAAGCGGCTTCTCTTCATAGACCCCGGTATTCATACTGTCTGTCTCCCGCACCGGGTCTCCTGCCAGATGCTGCGGCCGTTCCAGTCCGAAAACCATCGCCGACATCTTGTGGGCCTCTTCTGTATCTTTGCATCTGAGAAACAGTTCCGCCACTTTGCGGTATTCTTCTTTGCGGTTAGCCCCGAGAGCATTTTTTTCACTCAGCTGCGCAGCATATCTTGTAATCCTCCGAATTATATCATTCGTAACATCAAACAGTTTTGCAGCTTCGCTGTCCTGTCCTTCTCGTCCGGCAAACCAGTCATATATACTCTGAAACCTTCCGGTGATTTTCTGTTCAATCATTTCTTCCGACACTTCCGCATCCATTCTCGGAATGGACAGTTCGTAATCAGTCACTTTCCGGAAGATTTTTTCTTTTGCATCCTCATCAAACAGTCTTAACTGTTCCTCTATAACGCCTATATTTCTCTGAAGACCTTTTATGAAACTGCGCAGATACTCAATAAGACGGTCCTTGAAAACGAGGAATTCTCTTGTACGCATCATTTCTTCCGCACGGATACTGTTCAGATCTCTGATATAGTCCTGATAGTTCTGATTAAGCCGTACAAAGTCGTTATTCAGGTACGTCCACCATGTATATACTTCTTCGCTGTCTCTGTCTGCAATTTCGGAAACCGACTCGATACTTCTCCTTATGCGCTCAAGAAGTGTAGGCTCAAGTGATGATCCTTCTATGTACATATCTTCAAGCCGTATAACCAGTCTCTCAATCTCAACACTGTATTCCGACATCTGATACCGGTATTTCCTGTTCTTGAATTCCTCAATCGACGCCACTTTTCTGGTGTCCTGAATCGTATGAAGATTCTTCCATTCGGTGAGCATTTCCAGGTCCTGCTGGCACTGTTGCGGTCTGTAATCTGAAAACAGCGGATTTCGGATCATCTCCTCGTATACTTCTTCCTGATAAAGCCAGTATTTGAACTTCTCGTAATTCTCAAAGAAAATACGCATGATACAGCGATATCTGCTGACATTGTCGGCATTAAGATATTTAGTTTCGGTTACCGGTCTGATTAATTTATCTGACAGCTGCATATGTGTCTCCTTCCGCAGTTAATTTCTTCGTTTATATTACCACGATTATGCTTATTCGTGAAGGCTGGTGTCTGCGCCCTGTATTTCATATTGCGTACAGCTGCCATCTGCAGTCTGCCAGTATATATTTGAGCCTGTATCTTTTTTCTATCCCGTCAATCACGCTCTGACACTCATATATAACCGTATCGATTCCGGCTATCTTCTGCCTGTAACTGGTGATACACCTGTCTATACGGATAAGTTTCTCCGAACCGTCATCCATCTGAAGTTTGAATTTATATGGTATCGGTATATTTCCCTCATATTCGAATATCACCATTGTCTTAATCGGCTTTGCAACAATTTTCACTGTTTGTAGCCTCCCATCATAATGTAGTTGCCGTCATTTACACCGCCCTTAACAGGTTCAACGCTGCTGTTGGCAAATACAGCCCTGAATATGCTTTTTGTGCCGAACTGTTCTCTGATTTTATCAACTGTGCTGTCGAGTATTTCTTCCCTCTCTTTATCCCTGACATCAAATAAGGATGTCTGAATGCAGTCTTTATCTGACAGATCTGATAAAGATACGCTCATCGCTCTGACAGGCTCCTTCTTCCACATCTCATCTGCCAGACCCCTTGCAGTATCAAATATCTCACTGGTTGTATTTATCCTGCCACAAAGCTTAACCTGATGGCTGTATCCGGAAAGATTGCTGCTTCTAAAATAGACACTGACACATCCTGCATATCTGCCAAGCCTTCTGAGGCGTGATGATACTCTTTCGCATAGTGCTAAAAGTTCACGGTATATATCCTCTCTTGTCTCAAGGTCATACGGATATGTAAGGCCGTTTCCAAGCCCTTTCTGTATGATATTATCGTTTACTGTCACTTCTGAATCATCTATTCCGTTTGCATAATCATGGATTAAAAGCCCGTGACTGTGAAGAACAGTTTTCAGAAGCAGTCTGTCAGTCTTTGCAAGGTCTCCTATGCTCTCTATGCCTATTCCGGACAGCTTCTTCTCTGAAGCTCTTCCCACCATAAAAAGCTCTCTTACAGGCAAGGGCCATAGTTTACCGGGGATTTCTTCGGGCCACAGGGTATGAACCATATCGGGTTTCTTTAATTCGCCTGCCATCTTTGCACACAGCTTATTCTTCCCGATACCGATGTTAACCGTAAATCCAAGTTCCCTTTTAATTCTCTCTTTAATCTCTGATGCCGTCTCAACAGGATTATCTCTTGCCCTTTTTATCGATGTCATATCGCAGAAACACTCATCTATGCTGTATCTTTGTATAACAGGAGTATATTCATTTAGAATTTCAAACATTGCCTCGCTGCACAAAAGATAAAGGTCATAATCCGGAGGATAAACTTCAAGCCCGGGGCATTTTCTCCTCGCTTCATAAAGACTTTCTCCTGTCTTTATTCCGTACTTACCGGCAGGAATTGATTTTGTAAGAATAATCCCATGTCTGTTATCCGGATCTCCTGCTATTGCAGAAGGAATCTCCCGTATATCCCTTTCATATCCCTGTTCAAGAAGAGCTGCAGCTGTCCAGCTTAAATATGCACTGTTGGCATCCACATGAAATACAAGCAATTTATTCTGCCCCCTTCTAACGATTATTTTCAGTAATTGATATTATAGAACATATGTTCTTATGTTGCAACAGTGATTTCAGGCAAAAAACAAAAGAGTTCCTTTTTTGTCTCGTCCCAAAAATGCGTAATCAGGATTGCCGGAACAATCAAATACATAACGACAATATGAAAATAGTCCACGTGAATCATCACATGAACCATTAACATTGACTGCCGTCCCGAGACTAAGTGCCTGCGTACAAGCTGCATAATCTGATTCACAAACCGTCAGTTTGCCTCTGCATTTGTCTACCATTTTCTCTTTTTCTTCATTCCCCTTACAACGCCGTATAAAAAACCAAGCCAGAACTATCTTTTCACCTTCTCATCCTCCATTTATATATATCACCTGTTCTCCGAACTGCCTGCGAAGGTCAATATTGGTATTAACCTTTTAAATGTACGAAGGCATAAGTCATAGGAATTTTCCTGCCTTCGAGTATAATATTACATAAGGTGTGTACCGAAAACAGGGCCATCCCTTTTTCTGTTAATCTTTCCTGTTCCGGCAGATGTCGATGCTGCCATTTTCACCCTGCCATTTCGCTTCTTATTTGTTCTATTATTGTAATATCAGCCGGAAGCCAGTCCACCGAATCCAGCTCTTCCCTGCTTAGCCACTTTGCGGCTTCATGTTCTTTTAGAACCAGCTCACCTTCTGCAACTTCTGCCCAGAAGCAGTCCATGCTTAAGTGGAATTCAGGATAATCATATTCAATAGTATCAATAAGAGCCCCAACACTTATTTCAGTTTCAAGTTCTTCGTCAATTTCACGCATAAGTGCTTCCTGTGGGCTTTCCCCCTCTTCAATCTTTCCGCCCGGGAATTCCCATCTGCCTTTCAGTTCTCCGTACCCTCGGGCTGTGGCAAAGATTTTTCGTTTTTTATTTATATCATCACATATTACTGCTGCAACAACACGTATAGTTTTCACCTTAATATCCTTTCGATTATCATCAACTACTCTACACTTACAATATAATCGTAAATATCGTCCCTAACCGGAACATCTAACCTGTAATTAATTTCAAACGCATTATCCTTTGTTTTTTCCATAATAATCGGATTCGGTTCACCCTGTGCGTATATCTCCCCTAAAAAATAAAACTCTTTGGCTTCTTTATCATCTTTGTTTTTTCTGACAAAGAGATAAATCTTATTGTCTTTATCTTCATCTGTCCGCTTGTAGAAGTGATCCGCGTCACTGGAATCAACACGCCTCGGATGTTTTGATAAAGCAATAAATCTATCGTTTGAAACAAATCTGTCTTCATATGCAATAGCATCTTCAGCCTTATGATAATTTATAAATACAGGCAGTGTCTTTGTTTCGGAATCGTAAAAGTATCCACCGATATTCTGAGCATTCATATTCTTTTTCCAGTTCAGCAGACGACATACATCTTCATATGTATACTTCTGGTATAACTGAAAATTTGTATCCTTATACTTCTCTGAATAATTGTCGTTATAGTTTTCAATGCCATAGTCAATCAATGATACTATCATTTTCTTAAACTCTTCATTGGCATTCAGTAAACTTTCAAAGGTTTCACTTAGTTCAAAGCCATCTGCAGATTCCTTAAGAAGAATACATTCCGCATACTTTTTACGTTCCTCTTCTTTAGGAAATTCATTCGTCAAGCTGCGAACTACTGATTCCATTACAGAATCAGTAAGCACAATCCTGTAGTCACGCTCCAGAGTTTCTCTGTAATAACTTAAACGCACTTTTCTCGTAAGCAGATTCTTAATCAGAATCAGTTCATGAATTCTCTTTGTATTTGTAAGTTTTCTTGAAAAATACTCGACTGCAATTTCTTCATGTTCGTTCAATCTGACATGACAGTCGTCAGGATAATACTTCGTAAGGAAAGCATAGTAGGAGCCAAATTTATCGAAATACTTACTTATTTCTACACTTCCGTACTTTTTGAAATCAGATATTTCCGGAACACAGCCTATCCTGTTTCTTAAGTTTTCATAAGCTTCTTTCAGGAACCTGACTTCATTTGTCTTTGCCTTATCAATTGACTGATAAATACGCTCTCTGGCAACTTCGTCGAAGTGGATTGTTGAACTTCCGGGAATAACTCTCGTTCCTTCGGCAACATATCTTCTAATTGTATCTTTGTTGTATGATCTGTCTCCCGAAAGAGCTATTGGAATCATAAAGTTATTCTTATAATTTCCAATAAAGTCCAGAATCACCACATACTCTTTGCCCCGGGCTTTTCTGAGACCCCGGCCAAGCTGCTGGATAAATACAACAGGCGACTGCGTCGGTCTGAGCATAATTACCTGATTAACCTCAACAATATCCACCCCTTCATTGAGAATATCAACTGAGAATATGTAATCCAACGGCATACGGCCATCTTCTGCATCCTTCTCATCCATAGCAAGCCTTTCAAATGCTTCTGTCCGTTCATCTTCTAAAGAATCCCCGTTTAGTGCAACAGTCCTGTATCCGATCTCGTTAAACTTCTTTGACAGCTCTACCGACTCATCAATTCTGCTGCAGAAAACTAAGCCTTTTACACGCTCACCACTGTAGCCATAGTATTCAGCTTCTTCTATTATCAGTTTTACTCTTTCATCACTTGTCAGGTTTCTAAACTCCTCGTCACTAAGTTTTTTTCTGCTCAATTCATCTTCATCAACGACAGACAAATCACTGATACCGAAGTAATGGAAAGGACATAGCAAGTCATCTTCCATAGCCTGCTGCAGTCTGATTTCGTGCGCAATATTATGGTCGAACAACTCATATACATTCCTGCCCTCAAGGCTGTCATCGCGCTTATCAGGTGTTGCGGTCATGCCAAGGAATAATTTGGGTTCAAAGTAATCTATTACTTTCTGATATACATTAGCCGTGCTATGATGTGCCTCATCAAGTATGATACAATCAAAAGCGTCTTTTTCGTACTTGAATAAATGAGTATCTTTATTCAATGTATATACATTAGCAAATACAAAGTCCTTATCATATTCGTAACATCCGTCTCCAACCAGGCCCATACTTACTGAATCATCGAACACCTTCTGATACGACTTCCTTGTCTGTATGGCAATCTGATTTCTGTGCACCATAAATAAAATGCGCTTATATCCAAGCTCTCTCATCGCAAACGCAGACGCCAGAGTCTTTCCTGTTCCCGTGGATGAAATCAGCAGAACCCGGTCCTCTCCCTTCGCAAGCATTTTCTTGAGATTAACGATAAACTGCTCCTGCATGGAATTAGGCTTGAGAGTATATTTCTGAAGCGAAACTATCTTTTCTGATGCCGCAACTTCTCTCTGCTTTTTTATTATGTTGTATCGCTCTTTATATACTTCAAAGAAGTCGTCGAAGCCGATTGAGTACTCACTGTTCCAGAGCCGGTCGAATTCCCCGAGAATGTCCCCGGCAATCTCCCCCTGCTCAGTTGAAATTATCCTTGTGTTCCATTCTATGTTGCTCGTGAGAGCTGTTTTCGTAAGATTGGAGCTTCCGGTTATTATTCTGTAGGTTTCGTCTTTTTTGAAAATATAGCCTTTGGTGTGAAATCCCGTATCTGCAGCCTCCGAGTCGTACATCCTGAGCTCAATGTTAGTGAGCGCGTTCAGTTTCTCAAGTGCTTTCGGCTCGCTGAAGTTCAGATAATTGGTTGTTAGAATTTTGCCCGGCACACCTCTTTTCTCAAGCTCCTTCAGAGCAAGCAAAAGGGGCGTTATGCCTCCCATAGTTACGAAGGCAACGCTTATTTTGAATTCTTCGCATCGAAGCAGCTCGTCCTCTATTGACGATATTACTTTTTTGCCCTCCTCCGGTCTGTTTGACACAAATGAAGGCTTGTACTCTGCATTCGAGGCAAGATTGCCGTTTATAAATGCGGTCTCGAAGCCGCTTCGGATCATATCCAGATTCTGTCCCATTGCAATTTCCTTGTAGTTCTTAATTTCCTGATATTATGGTTAAATTTTAGCATAGAGTACCGGATACTTCAAATTAAGTTGGCGCCTAGTTGTCATCAAGTGAAATCGGGAGTTTGACACTTGTAAATTAACAACTTAATCTGAACATATTGAAATAACACCGTTTTCGGTGTACTTTTTTGTCAAATTATAGACTTTTATATTTTAACCAAATTCGGCACTTTTC
>JAEDDI010000022.1 GCA_016293805.1 Bacillota bacterium
AAAAAACTACATTTTCATTTCGGAATATTGTGGCATTTTGATATTGACATTTACAACAGATCTTAGCATTTGTAAATGTCAATATAAAAATGTAGGTTTTATCTTGGATAAGAATGTAGGTTTTCCTACATTTCTATCCAAGATTTTTTCTTTATGATTCCTCACTTAAGTACTGAATCTGATCCTTGAGTCTGTATGATGGACCATTAATATTTATCACCGAACAGTGATGTAGAAGTCTATCAAGCAGTGCATTGGTAAGGACAGGTTCCTGGAATATATCTGCCCATTTTGAGAAAGGACTGTTTGTAGTGATAATTGTCGATGTTTTCTCGTATCTCTTCGATATCAGATTAAAAAACAGATTTGCCGATTCAACATCCATTTTCTGATATCCCAGCTCATCAATAATGAGAAGTTTGTATCGACAGAAAAAACGGATTCTCTTCTCAAGCCGATTCTCCTCTGCTGCCTTCTTCAGCTGATTCATCAGTTCCTGGAACGTTATGAAATAGACACTGTTTCGATTTAGTGCGGCCTCTATGCCTATGGATACAGCAAGGTTTGTTTTGCCCACACCCGGTGTACCGCAGAATATGACATTTTCCGCATTGCTGATAAAACGTAAAGTCATGAGATCCATAATCTTCGCCTTATCAAGTGATGGCTGGAAGCTGAAGTCAAACTCGCTCATTTCTTTGATGTATGGGAAATTGGCCACTTTGACATTGCCTTTTATCACCTGCTCCTGCTTAAAGTCCACCTGCATCTTAGTAAGTTCATAGAGAGCATCTACAGCTGTTTTCTCTCCGTCTGCAATCATATTAAGATACGTGTCAATATTCTCCCTGATTCTGTTCAGTTCAAGCTTGTCAAGATTGTTGATAAGCGCGTTGTATGCGTTCATTTTTTGCTCCTTTCATGATGTCGGCACAGAAACTTTAGTGTTTGTGTTCTGACTGATCATTCAAGTGGGATATCCGGCAGACTGTTATCTTCTTCGTAGTTTTGGTCTTCAATAAAGCCTTCAATAAACTCTGTGAGTTCCTTTTCATACTTCTTTCGAAGAATCTCGTATCCTTCATCAGTAAGAACAGTTTCAGCCTCACTTGTGGCCATAAAGTCGTTAATCAGACAGTCAAAATCTATACTTCGACAGCAGTTTTCCTTCATTGAGAATTTGATTCTCTGAATAAAGGCTTCGTCATTTCCTATGTAAGGAAGAACTGAATTCCTTCCCTTTCTGAATATCAGCTGTTTATCATTCGACAGATGGGCATAATGGGTTATTACCCATTTTCCAAATTCGCTTTTGCTGATATATGCGATAAGTGCAGTTTCCGATGATGTTGCTTCAGATGCAGACACATCAACCTTTCGAATCTGCAGGATTGAGTCCATCATTTTGAGATTCTCCGAAACTCTTGTATTCATGTCTTCCTCCTTGATCTTTCCGCTCATAAGCTGACTGTAATGTTCTTCCTTGTAGTTGATCGGGTTATCATTTAACGGATGATATGTGACGAGTTTTCCTCTATAATAGATATAGAGAATATCCTCAAGCACATCTACTGTAACAAATTCATTAATAAGCTTGGGATCTACAGAGTATCTTTTTCCTCCATAACGAATCAGGGCATCCTTTGATACACGAATTCTGTTTGGCTGCAGGTATGTATCAATGATCACCTCGTTAGGAGCATGCTGAAGATACTCTTTCTCTTTGTAAAACAGCGACATAGGCGGCATCTGTGTTTCCTGACATATGTTCAGATTGATATCTTTGTTAATCATAGTTACTATTCTAAACAGGTCCTCGATATCCTCGAATTCATCCTGATATGGCCGTATCCAGTCAATCATCTTGTTTCTTGCCTCAACTGACCCCTTGGTCTGCGGCTGTCTTGTCTTGCACAATCTGACTTTAAATCCAAAGTCTTTAGACATCCTTGAAATTTCACTAGTCAGTTTCCTGGTATTTCCTCTGACTGTTACTACAGTTGACATATTGTCAAACAGAAGTTCCTCAGGAACACCTCCGAAGAATCTGAATGCATTCACAAGGCATCTTTCCACATCTTCAGCCCTTTTATTCAAAGTACATTCCAGATATGAGAAACGTGAATACTTGAGCGTGATATGAAACACATTCACTACAAAGATTTCTCCATACTTTGAGACAAGATGTATGTCTTCCTTCCAGTCAACCTGTGCCTGTTTTCCAGGAGGAAGCTCCACTCTTGGATGCCCGGTTTCAGGTATAGCATATGACTTCAGGCGATGCCTTTTTACATATGTTGCAAAGTTGGAATATGAGCCTATCTGTTCAATACCGTATTGTTTGACCATGAACTCATATACGCCTTTAACCGTAACATGCTTAATCCTAAGTTTATCGATAATGAGTTCCCTATAGGGATCCAGCTTGCTTGGTTTATCCCTCGAATGTGGTTTGCCCTTGTAGCCTTTATGGTATTTCTTAACTGTACGCCAGTCCATACCATACTTCCTGCCTAACGCAGCATAGTTGGGCTTGCAATCCATAATGTCCATAACTGTTAATTCTCCTATTAAATTGTTGTGCATTGTTACACCTCCTTTAAAATGAAGTGTAACAATTTAGCCGAAAATATAAAATAAGAATGTAGGTTTTCCGACATGTTTATTTCGGATTATTCCTACATTCTTATTATAGAATTTACACATACCACTCGATTGTTTCGGCACTTACACTGGCGGCAGTAGAAACAAAATAGCTTCTGGTCCAAAGGCTTGGCATCTTACTTAACACTTCAAACTCATCCCACACCTAAAGACAGTGGGCTTTCTCGCACTACACCTTTTGTAAAATAAATCTTCTCCATAATTGCCTCCTGTCAATTCATATACTCTCTATATTCATCTTCACTTGCAAACAGCATGTATTCGCCTTCAACGTATCCCATATATCCTGAATAAGTAACATATCCCTTCACGATCTGCACCTCCTCTTTTCTCATCTTATACCCATATTCTATCCGGCAAATGGGCCGAAAACGGTACAATCTCTCTATGCCCTCAGGCGGAGGAAAGCCCGCAAATGTTCAAATTTCAACATTTGCGGGCTATTAAGTGTCAAACTTCCGAAGTATTGTATCGAAGAACTGTAAAATCATATGTCTTTCAAATGTAAAATATGCGTTAAGTCTGTCACTGCCGGTCAGGACATACAAAAAAGCCTCCGCGCGGGAGGCTTTCTTTATATATTAATCTTTACACATGAACGCAAGGGCCACAAGTGTCAGTGCCATTCCTGCGATGGAAATGACCGTAGGCATCTCGCTGAAGAACACAAGTCCGAAAACCATCGCTGCAACCGGCTCACATGATGCCAGAATCGAGGCCTTGCCCGGTTCAATATACTGAAGCGCAGTAGTATAGCAAAGATACGGAAGAACACCGATGCAAAGTGAATGGAGAAACATAAATCCTTCCCCTCGCCGGAGCCTCTGCCACAAAACTGAATATTGCACTATAGTCTGCAAATGGAGCAAGAATTACTGCGAGTAT
The DNA here is from genome assembly GCA_016293805.1 of Bacillota bacterium. Classification (GTDB taxonomy): domain Bacteria; phylum Bacillota; class Clostridia; order Peptostreptococcales; family Anaerovoracaceae; genus UMGS973. Next base: position 3,550 of record JAEDDI010000022.1, read on the forward strand.
AAGAAGGCTGTAAAACGTTACAGTAAGGCTCTTGAGTCCGCTGTTCATCGCAAACTTCGATATTATTCCGTATGCACCGTAAGTCACACCTGAAATCAGCCCTGCAGCCAGACCTGCACCCGAAACACTGACAGCCGAGCCAATTATTCCGCTCACCATCACGCAGCCTGCAATTGCCAGAAACATACATACAGTCTTTTTCTTTGTTATTTCTTCCTTAAAAACGATTCTCGAAAAGATCAGAACATATATCGGGAAAATGCTCAGGAGAACCGCAGCAAGTGAAAGGGACAGATGTGTTGATGATATATTAAAGCATAGATTTGTTCCAAGCATTCCAAGTATGGCACATCCTGCCAGGTATATGAAATTCTTCGGCTGTATTTTTAAAAGTGATATGTCTTTTACAGCCAGACAGATAAGCATTATAACAGCCGCAAGAGCAGCTCTTGAGAATATAATCGTAATATTTCCAAATCCGGCTCCGTCAAGTGTCCTCACAAAAATACCTACAGAACCGAATAAAACTCCCGCTGCAATCGGCAGCAGATTTACCGTTTTCTTAATCATAAATCACCTTTAAGTCTGTAATAAATCTCCAGAAATCTGTTTTCTGTCTCTGCAAACGGAATGAAACTGTAATCGACCGCAACAGAAAGTTCCGGTTCTGCTCTGTCTTGTTTCTCATCAAGAAGAACTTTAAGATCCCAGTAAAGAAGATCTTTATCAACTGCTTCAACCACTGCAAGTTCATCTTCCTTCGGAATACGTCCTGCCAGCCTGGTATATATCACATTCTGCAGTCTGCGCTCCGCTTCCGCGTATCCCGCAAGACTGCCCTTGACAGGTCCCGGCACATCGGAAAGATAACACTCTGACGCATCATGCAGAAGGCAGAACATTGCAGTACTATCTGAACATCCTCTTTCCTTTGCTTCAAGAGCGCACATTATTGAATGTGAAGCGACAGAAAAAAACTGTCTGACCTGTCCGTTTCCTCTGCAGATATATGACAGAGCATGTGCAATATCACGAATGTCAATATCATCCGCTTCCGGCTCCAGTGGATTTATCCGTATACCTGTAAACGTAGTTATATGCATTCCTGCCTCCATATATCGCAGATTTCCTGCAGCATCTCCCTGAATCCGGCCTTAGGAAGATTCTGCATATCTCCAAACCGGGATGTATCAAATACATACTTCTGCTCATAATCAAGAGTTATCCTGTATGTTGCCGCAGCGTCTGCGTATCTTCCTCCCATGTCAGAAGGCCTGATATCCCATAACCTTTCATCAAACACATCATCTATATCCTCGTATGACAGGCCTTCTTTCAGTTCTTCTCTCACTTCCATTAAAATTCTGCCAAGACGATTTGTTCCAGCCCATGATTTCCTGTCATACCGTCTATCATCGTCAAGTCCTATTCCTATTCCCCATATGCGGTCATCCGCATTGCATTCTGCAATTTCCATACCTTCCGTCTGCTTAAGTATTTCTGCATACTCGGGATACTGTTCAAACTTTGCCCGGACTCCTCTTTTAACGATGTTGTATCCCGCTTCTTCCCAGAGAGCGGCATCAAACCTCTTCATAGGCGTCCTTCCTATGCGCTTTGCCTCTGCTGCATCATCTGACTTTTGTATTTTTTCTGCCAGTTCATATTCACCAAACATTTCAACTTTCTGAATCATCATATATGTCTCAATCGAAGAATACTGTCTGCCGGCGTATTTAAACGGAGCCCTGTACCAGTTGCTGAAACATTCAAACAACCCATTGTCATTATCAAAACATACGATTTTTTTATTCATGTTGCCGAGAATACGAAGTCCTGCCTCCAGTATCCTGTCATCTAGTACCATGAAACATATATCAAGAGATGAATTTCTGCATGCAAACAATGCCGTCTCCCATGCCGCCTCTATCGGAAATCCGAAAACACCGGCGGATATCAGCGGAAAAGCCACAGATGAGGCCCCGCAGTTTCCCGCAGCTTCAAGTGCATTGATATAGCACTTTCTTAGAATATCATATTCACCTTCGTATCCGCCCTTCCACACAGGTCCGACTGCATGTATAATATATTCCGCTTCAAGTCCGAACGAAGGAGTAACAGCTGCATTTCCGGCAGGAGTGTAACCTATCGCATCACATGCCGCCTCAAGCCTCTCAGCATCTGCTGAAGCAAATATTGCACCGCATACACCGGACCCTCGCATAAGATGCTCATTTGCAGCATTTACAACAGCATCACATTCAGCATCAACTATATTTCCTCTGACTATACGTATACTCATTTCCTGACCTCCGCTAACATTATATACACTGCCGGGCACTCTTGCAAACTAATGAAAAAAAATATATATTATATATATCAGTAAAGTAAGAACAAGGAGTGATATTTATGAAAATTGTATTGCTTGAGCCTCTTGGAATTCCTGATGAGGTTCTGGTTGAAAAAGTCAGGGAAGCCGCAGGTGACAATGAAGTAATTTATTACAACACACGCAGAGAAGATACCGAAACGCTTATTGAGAGAAGTCGTGATGCAGATGCTGTTGTTCTTTCCAACTTTAAATTTAGCAGAGAAGTGATGGAGAAGTGTCCGCATCTGAAATACATCTGTGTGGCTTTCACAGGCTACGATCACGTTGACATGGACTATGCAAGGGAAAGAGGTATAGCTGTATCAAACTGTGCGGGTTATTCAACAAGCGCTGTTGCCGACCTTGTATTCGGTTTTGTGATTGATTTATACAGAAATATTATCAAATGTAACGATGTCGTAAGAAACGGCGGTACAAAGGCCGGTCTTATAGGACCTGAACTTGAAGGAAAGAAATTCGGCATCATAGGTACAGGTGCCATCGGTTCAAGGGTGGCACGCATTGCAAATGCCTTCGGCTGCAAGGTATATGCATATTCAAGAACCAGGAAGAATCTCCCGGATGTAACCTTCACAGATCTTGACACTCTGATGAGCACATGTGACATCATATCTGTTCATGTCCCTCAGAACAGCGAAACAACCGGTATGATTTCAAAAGAGAAGATTGCTCTTATGAAAAATGATGCCGTGCTTATAAACACGGCAAGAGGCCCTATAGTTGACAGCATCGCCCTTGCAGAAGCTCTTAACAATGGCAAAATAGCAGGCGCTGCAGTCGATGTGTTTGAAACAGAGCCGCCTATCGACCCAGAACATCCTCTTCTCAATGCCAGGAACTGTATCGCGACTCCTCATATCGCATTCGCATCGGTCCAGGCAATGTACAAAAGAGCCGACATTGTATGTGAAAACATCAGGGCATACCTTGAAGGAAACCCTGTTAATCTCGTTTAATCCCGAAAGGAGCCGTCTGTGCTCCTTTCATTTTTAAAAAGTATATCTTTTTCAGTTAACCCCTGCCTGGTTTTCTCTTTCGCTTGCCTGTCATGGATATTACTCTCAGTCTGAAAACCCGCGTTCTCATCACAGCCTCCCTGCTGAACACAAACTCATTTTCATGATACTGCGCCGTAATTATCTTAAGAGCCTCTTCCCTTTCTCCATCCGGAACCGGTTCGAGTATCCCTCTGCCCATAACACTTTCGTACTCCATAGTACAGTAACCTCTGTCTTCTTCACTGACAAGACGGTGTTCGCAGTCCATTTCAAACGATGCACGGCTGTCTTTTTCCATCAGATCATATTTTGTTCCTTCTGCTGCACCGTGAAAGTACAGATAAACATTATCTTCGCTGATTCGCATACCGAAATTAAGCGGAACAATATACGGATACTCATCATCATTCAGTGCAAGCCTGCATACATCGCATTTCCTTATAACATCGAGAATATCTTTTCTGTTCTTTATCTCTCTGTCTGCTCTTCTCATACATTTTCCTCCATATTCCCGCAAATATAGTACTCATCCTGAAACGCATCATCCATATCCATATGTTTCATCACTTTGATTGTATTATACACATCAGCCAGTGCATTATGCGTCCCGTCAGGCTTTTCCCTGAAATAGTAAAGGGCGTAATTCAGTGCGAACGATCTTCCTTCCTGCATGAACTGATCATCAAAAACAAGCTGAGCGTCAAAGGTATCAGGTATCCATCCGGCATCAATCCCATGCATTTCCATATTGTTTCTCAGCATGCTTGTGTCCGAGGGGCCCCATGTGACAAACACAAAATCATCCCCGCACCACTTTCTGAATTCTTCAGCAGCCTCCGGAAACGGAAGCCCGGAGTACAGTTCCTCTTCAGTCAGAAGAGTCAGTTCCCTTATATCCCTGTTTATCTTCGGATAATACAAAGGTTTAACCATCTGGTTGAATTCCCCGGCAGTTTCAAGATCTTCTGTAATCTTCACAGCAGCTATCTGCATTATCTCTCCATGAAGACCGGCTTTCTTCTTCCGTGCCACTGTCGGCTGGTTCCATTCCAGGTCCATTACAATATATTTCATCTGAGATTCACCATCCTCATATACCGATCACCGTTTTCCTTAAGCCATTTCCTTTTCTCCCTGTAATCAGGGATTGCATCTCCTATCAGACTCCAGAATCTGCCTGAATGATTCATTTCAATTCTGTGACACAGTTCATGGATTATAACATAATCCATGATTTCTTCCGGCATTATGGATATGACTGCATTGAAACTGAGATTTCCCTTTGCACTGCAGCTTCCCCATCGTGTCTTCTGCAGCCTGATGCCTATTCTGCCGTATGAAATTCCAAGCCTCTCTGACAGCGTCACCACCCTTTGTGTGATTACTTTTGCTGCATTTTCTTTAAGCCTCAGTATCTCCTCATCAGAAAGAACCCTCACATCTTCCAGTGCTCTTCTCTTTTCCATCTGTTTTTCAAGATATATTTGAATATCTTTTTCTCTGATTTCAAGAAATCTCTCTATCTCCCTATCAGTAACAGAATACGGAGCTCTCACAATGAGTCTTCCCTCTTTATCGGTATATACAGCTAGTGTTTTTCTTCTGCTTCTTCTTAATTCATATTCCATAAACATAATTATACTGCAAAAGGACGCATCTCTGCGCCCTATAGATTATCTTTAAGCCATAGCAGTGCTTCTCTGTAACCCTCGAAGCCTTTACCTGTTATTGTCTTTGCAGCAGCAAGACCGATATATGATATGTGTCTGAACGGCTCTCTTTCGTTCACCTCTGTGAGATGAACCTCAACTGCCGGTATCGCAACAGCCTTGACTGCATCAAGTATTGCAACACTTGTGTGTGTATATGCAGCCGGATTTATTACTATTCCGTCGAACTTTCCGTATGCCTCCTGTATCCTGTCAACGAGAGCACCCTCCCAGTTTGTCTGGTAAATCTCATAATCTATTCCGTTTTCTCTGCACACATCATCTACAAACTTCTCAAGATCGGCATATGTATTGCTGCCGTACATCTCTGGTTCTCTGATTCCCAGCATATTAAGATTGGGACCGTTCAATACGAGTATCCTCATTCGTCCTCTTCCTCTCTGTCAAGACCAATCATTTTAGCAAGTATCTTCGCTGTCTTTCCTACTCCCACATTGTCTATCTGTATATCACTCCAGCTTTCGTATTTTGGAGATCTTCTTCTGTACAGCACCTCAACTCCGTTCTCTTTTGAAAGAGGTCTGCCCCTTACAGGAAGTTTGTCAAGATCTCTCTTAAGATACACTACAATACTGTTTTCTCTGAGAATTTCATAATTCTCATCTCTCTCAACAACTCCGCCGCCGCATGCGACTACTTTTCCTCCTCTTCTCAGTGCCTTCTTCAGGTTCTCTGTCTCAATGTCCCTGAATGCATCCTCACCTTCTGTTTCTATTATTTCTGCCGGAGTCATTCCTGTCTTGTTTTTAACCATGCAGTCCATATCGATAAATTCCCTGTCTATGGAATTAGACAGTATTTTCCCTGTCGAAGTCTTTCCGGCACCGGGCATTCCTATCATTACAATGTTTGCCTGTTCTATCTCGGTCTTTTTTATAACTTTTTCTATTGTCTCCGGACATATTTCCTTTCCTGTGAAAAGATTGCACGCCTTTGCAGCCTGAGCAACAAGCATCTTCATTCCTCCGCAGGAAGGAATTCCTGCTTTCTCAGCATCAAGCACAAATCTGGTCCTGAGCGGATTGTATATAAGGTCGACGGCAGCTTTGCAACGGCTGAACTTTGCAATATCAACAGGGGAAGTACCGTTTGCAGGATACATTCCAACAGGAGTGGCATTGACAACAATGTCGGCATCGTAATGTCTGTCGATATTCTCGTAATTATCTTCACCCGATCTTGAAATGAGCCTGACGGAATCTGCCCCCATGTCTTCGAGGGCTTTTTTTACTGTTCCTGATACTCCGCCGCTTCCAAGCACAAGACATTTTGCACCCTGCACAGAAAACCCTTCACTCTCAATCATATATCTGAAACCGTAGTAATCTGTATTGTCACCATAAAGGCTTCCGTCAGGTCTTCTGACAACAACATTTACACTGTTCGATTCCCTTGCGATATCGGATATTTCGCTGCAGTACTTCATGACATCCCTTTTGTAGGGGATTGTCACGCATATACCGTCGAAAAGACCTTTTTCCATGTATGCTTCAAGTTCCTCGGGTTCCTTTTCGAAAAGACCGAACTGGTATCCGCCAAGTGCCTTATGAATCTGAGGAGAGAAACTGTGTCCCAGCCTTCTTCCCAGAAGTCCGTATCTAACCTTGTTGTCCTCTTCAAAGGTTCTGCACTGTTCCATTATTTTCATCATGATTCTTTCCATGTATTCTCTTTTATCTTTTGATGCAATCTGTCCGAGAGAATCTATCTTGTCACGTTCTCTCTTGGCATCATATATGGAAAGATTGTGTTCTTCCTTGTACTTGCCGATTTCCCTGGCAACTTCGAACCTGTCCTCCAGCAGTTCGACAAGCTTCCTGTCAATCTTATCAATTCTGCTCCTTAATTCATCCATTTATTCAGTCTCCAATCAACATATCATAAACAGCGATGGCTGCTGCCGCTTCAATGCATGGAACCGCTCTCGGAACTATGCACGGATCGTGCCTTCCTCTAACTTCAAGTTCTGCCGGCTCCATTTTTATCACATCAACACTTTCCTGCACCCTTCCGATAGACGGTGTAGGTTTCATTTTGACGCGGAACACTATCGGCATTCCTGACGATATTCCTCCAAGAATACCCCCGTGGTTATTAGTCCTCGTCTCTATTTTACCATCATTTATGTAAAATGGGTCATTATTCTCCGAACCTCTCATCCTGGTACTTCCGAATTCAATCGCCTTTACAGCGGGAATTCCGAATACTGCTGATGATATTCTGCTCTCCATCCCTCCAAACAGTGCATCACCTATACCTGCAGGGACTCCTTTAATCACGCATTCAATCTCACCGCCTATGGAATCACCCTCAGCCCTCACCTTTGCTATCTCTGCTATCATGAGTTCCCCTTTTTCTCTTGATACAACAGGAAACTCGCTGTGTATTTCCCCCAGCGGATCATCCTTGATCCCGCCAAGTTCACTGATATGAGCACTTATGCTGATTCCCTGTTTTTCCATGAACTGCATCACAATACCGCCGGCTATGCATAAGGGCGCAGTCATTCTTCCGGACCACCTGCCTCCTCCGGTTTCTATATTTCCATATTTAACCCATGATGTGTAATCTGCATGACCGGGACGTGGAACTGTAATGACATTTCCGTAATCACCGGGACGTATATTGGTATTGTATATAACTGCTTCGAGCCTTTTACCATCTGTTTTTCCATCAGTTATTCCGGATACTATTTCAGGTACATCGGCTTCTTTTCTTGGTGTCGACCATGAATTATGACCCGGCGCTCTTCTGTTCAGGAAAGCCTGAAGTCTTTCCATATCCACAGCAAGTCCTGCCGGTAGTCCGTCTATCACAACGCCTATCTTCTCCGCATGTGATGCTCCGTAAATATCAACGCTGATATTCCTTCCGAATGCTACTGACATATGCCACTTCACCTCCAAGTGCTGTATAATGTTCAAAGAATGCAGGGTATGACTTGTTCACAGCCTCGCAGCCTTTAATCTCAATTACTCCGTCCGATATGCAGGCTGCAGTTGCCGCCATCATCACTATTCTGTGGTCATTGTATCCGTCTGCGGTGCCGCCTTTCAGTCTTTCAACACCTCTGATTGCAAGAGAATCGTACCTCTCTTCTATATCTGCTCCAAGACCGTTCATCACTTCTGTTACTGCCTTCAGTCTGTCGCTTTCCTTAAATCTCAGTCTCTGTGCATTGACTATATTTGTCACCGCACCCTTCTTTCTTGCACTTGCAAGAACACAGAGGACAGGAACAAGATCCGGAATGTCTGACACATCTATATCTATTTCCTTGTCACTGCATGTTATGTTAAGGTAATCAGCAATGCGCTTGTCACCCTGTGCTGAATCCGGGTTAAGACCTGTACACGTAATATTTCCTTCAGAAACAGCATCCATAACCAGCCAGAAGGCAGCATTTGACCAGTCACCTTCAATATCATCTATATACTTTTCCGGAAGATTATATCTCTGCTTTCCTCTTACTTCAAAGAACGATTCTCCCTCGTATATTTCTATCCCTGCTTTCTTCAGAACATCAAGTGTCATGTCCACATATGGTCTTGACTGCAAAACTCCGTCTATCTCGATACGGCTGTTTCCTTCGCACAAAGGCAGTGCCATCAGAAGCCCTGTAACATACTGAGATGAGATATTACCCGGAAGTCTGTAAATTCCAGCCTCAAGTTTTCCCTCTGTCCATATTGGATTCTCTCCGTCGCTGCTCATGGTACATCCATGTCCGACAAGCTGCTCTCTCAGGGCAGTCATCGGTCTTTCAGGCAGCCTTCCACATGTAGCAAACTCATTTCTGCCCCCAAATACTGCTGCCACAGGAACCATAAACCTGAGCGTTGAACCGCTCTCTCTGCAGTTCATCTTTTTCACTTCTCTGTCTCCAAGAAGAGCCTGTATACACTCTTTTGTCGCTGAAATATCCTCTGACAGACCATCAGCCTTTCCCTCAAGGGAAAGGCCTGAAAGACCTGCAGCTATCATTAATCTGTGTGCCGCCGATTTGGAAGGAATAGCTTTTAATGATCCGCCCTGAACCGGCTTTACAATTTGACAATTCATATTTATTCTCCTGTCTCAAGAAGATCCTTTAACGATTCAAGCGGTGTCTTCTCTATTTTAACTCTTCCGGGTTTCAGCGGGAGCACCAGATTGATACTGTCTCCTGACGCCTTCTTGTCCATTTTCATCATCTCTGCCACATCTTCCGCACTGTAGTCTGCTTTGACCGGCAGGCCGAATTTCATCAGTGCTTCTGTCAGTCTGTCAGCACATGAATCTGCACATATTCCCTTCGCTGCAGCAATACGGCATATCTTTACCATGCCGCAGGCAACCGCTTCTCCATGCAGCATTGAAAACCCCGAAAGTTTCTCATATGCATGCCCTATTGAATGGCCGAAATTAAGTATCTGGCGTCTGCCCGATTCAAATTCATCTTCATTTACTATATCTGCCTTTATCTTTACGCATCTTTCAATTATCTCATCTATACTTCTTTCAAGAATATCGAAAATATCCTCATCCGCTATCATTCCGTATTTGATAACCTCAGCAAAGCCGTTATTATAATCTCTCTCAGCAAGTGTATCAAAGACGGCTGTATCACATATTACCGCAGAGGGCTGACAGAACGCTCCGGCAAGATTCTTCCCTTCAGGAAGATCAACTGCAGTCTTACCGCCCACCGATGAATCAACTGCAGCAAGAACCGTAGTCGGAATCTGCACATATCTTATGCCGCGCATATATACTGCAGCCGCAAAACCTGTGATATCTCCTGTAACTCCTCCTCCCAGGGCAACCGCCACATCCTTTCTGGAGAAGTGATTTGCTGCCATAAATGACAGGATTTCAGCAAGAACCTGAAGATTCTTACTCTCCTCACCTGCGGGTATTACATATTTGACCGCATCATAGCCGCTGTTTCTGAGACTGTTCATAAGCTGCTCTGAATGAACCTTGTCAACATTGCTGTCTGTGACAACAACAGCCCTGTTTCCTCCGGCAGCTTCCCTGATATATTCTCCCGCTTCAGAAAGCAGTCCTCTGTCTATATATATATTGTATTTCTTAGATGCATTTACCTTAACAATTCTCATTATTTCCCGTCAGTTTCTTCCTTCCTTATTCTTCCCTCTCTTAAAAGCTCTCTCATTTTGTCGTGGTCTTCACAAGCAAGAGCTTCTCTGTACTCGGTAAGAGCTCCTATGATATGATCAACCTCAAATATGAGATTATCCCGATTATCCATGAACAGTTCAGTCCACATATTTTCATTAAGCCATGCAACCCTGGTCAGATCCTTGTAGCTTCCGGCAGAGAATCCCTTGTGCGACCTGGCTGTCGGGCTCTTTATATACGCATTTGACACAACATGAGCAAGCTGTGATGTAAACGCTATGAGGCGGTCATGCTCTTCTGCCGTCGTCACACTGATATTCCCAAACTGTGCCGGTGCAAGAAGTTCCTTGACATGGGCAAGAAGTTCGATATTGTCGAACGTGTGCGGAACTATGACCATAGGCGCTCCTCTGAAGAGTTTCTCTGTGCTGTACTTGTATCCTGAAAAATGCCTTCCCGCCATAGGATGCCCTCCAAGATATGTAAGCCCATATTCATCAGCTGTCTCAAAGCACGGTTCACATACACTCTCTTTTACACCGCAGCAGTCTATTACCACGGTGTCCTTTGAAATATATGGAGCCATTTCTCTGAAATATTCAACTGCAGCCTCAGGATATATGCATATAAGGAGGAGGTCGCATTCCCCTATATTATCCTTTGTAAGCACATCCTTAATGTCCTCTGCCAGCACTGCCAGCTGATTTATTTTGCTGTCGCTGTCATATCCCAGAACCTGCCATCCATCGTACTCGTTATATGCTTTTACAAAAGAGCCCCCTATAAGGCCCAGACCTGCAACTCCCAGTGTCTTCATCAGTTCATCGCCTCTCTTATTTTTCTTACTCTCTCTGCAAGTTTTGCAAACTGTGCAGGTGTAAGTGACTGTTTTCCGTCGCATAACGCCTCTTCAGGTTTGTTATGAACCTCAATCATGAGACCGTCTGCTCCTGCAGCGGCTGCTGCCATTGCCATAGGCTCAACCATCCTTGCAATACCTGTTGCATGACTAGGGTCTACAACTACAGGAAGATGCGAAAGCTCCTTAAGTGCAGGCACTGCTGAAAGGTCAAGAGTATTTCTGGTAAATGTTTCAAAAGTTCTGATACCTCTTTCACATAGTATAACATTTTCATTGCCTTCTGACATTATGTATTCAGCACTCATCAGAAGTTCTTTCAGTGTGTTTGCGAGTCCTCTCTTGAGAAGAACAGTCTTGTCTGTCTTTCCTACAGCCTTGAGAAGTTCAAAATTCTGCATGTTTCTTGCACCTATCTGAATGACATCGATGTTCTCAAACAGATGAAGATGATTCGCATTCATAATCTCACTGACAAGAGGCATTCCTGTCTTTGCCTTTGCCTCTTCCAGAAGTTCAATGCCTTCCGCACGCATTCCCTGAAAATCATAAGGTGACGTTCTAGGCTTGAAAGCTCCGCCCCTCAGCATGGATGCACCGGCTGCCTTGACACCCTCTGCAACTTCCAGAATCTGCTCTTCTGATTCAACAGAGCACGGTCCTGCGATTATTGCAAAATTTCCGCCACCAATCCTGACTCCGTTAACATCAACTACTGTATCCTCAGGATGGAATTTCCTGTTTGCTCTCTTGTATGGTTCACTAACCCTCTTGATTGCGTCAACTATCTCCAGCGATCCCACAAGTTCATCATCTATCTGTGTTGTGTCTCCTACAAGACCAAGTATTGTCTGATACTCTCCTTCCGACACATGGACTTTAAGTCCCTGCTGTTCGAACCATTTTATGAGTTTGTTTTTCTGTTCTTCTGTTGCTCCGTTTTTTAATACTGTAATCATCTGTATATCTCCGTTTCTATATTTTTTCTGTGTAGCTTCCCAGGTATGTCATGGAATCGCATAGATTGTCAAGTTCGCATAATGTGTTTATAAATTCATGATGATACATCGATGCCTCGTAGTCGAAGTAGAACATGAATTCAAAATCGGTTGCCGGAATCGGTCTTGATTCCAGCTTTATAAGGTTGTATCCCTTTTCTTCAAACTTTCCAAGTATATGATAAAGACTTCCCGGCTTATGCGGAACTGTTGCCATTATGCTTGTTTTGTCCGCACCCGGATAAATCTGAGGAGTCTTGCTTATACATATAAATCTTGTATAATTGCTGTCATGGTCCTGAATTGATGGTCTTACATTCTCAAGATTGTAAAGCTGAGTACATCTTGAAGAGCATATTGCCGCGTACTTGCCATCTGATTCTGCAACTTTTCTTGCAGCTTCTGCTGTATTTCCGCAAGCTGTAAGCTTCACATCCGGGAAGTTCTCCTTCAGATAATCCTCACACTGCATAAGTGCCTGCTCATGTGAAAAAATCTCTGTAACCTCTCTGAGTTTTGTTCCCGGCTTTACCATAAGATTGTGCTCTATTTTCAATCTTGTGCTTCTTACGATATAGAATTTGTGGTCAACCATCAGGTCATATATCTTATTGACCGAACCGGCCGTACTGTTTTCTATCGGCAGCACTCCGTACTCGCAAAGCCCGGATTCAATTGCCGAAAACACAGCTTCGAAATTCTTGAAGTACATCAGATCCGGATATCGGAATATTGTTTCAGCAGCCTCCTGAGAATTTGCTCCCTCCACTCCCTGGCATGCAACCGATGCACATTCGGGCCAGTTGAGAGGAGCATTTTCTATTGCGCTTTTGAGAAATTCTCTGAATTCAAGATCTTCTGATGCTATTTCTTCATTCAGTTTCATTCTCTCCCTGTAAAGTGCAGATATCTGCTGATCAAGTTCCGTTCTCTTTGCGTTAATATCCATTGCATTTCCTCCATAAAAAAACGGCATCTGCCTGACTGCAAATACCGTAATACTATCATTTCATTAGAGATGGTCTACGGCATCACAAAACTCCAGCGCTAAAATAAAAGCTCTGGCTAAAGTAATAGTATGCCTTAGTTCCGTTAAAACTTCTCATTGTTCCACCTCTCTTATAAATACTATTCTACACCATTTGATGGCATTGTCAACAATTTGTTGTTACTGGCATATATTTTCAATGTTGTATTTTTGTAAATTGTCACAAATTTGATTTTTCTGTTATGTCATGTATAATACTCAGTGAAAGGATAATGTTATGACACTATTAGATTTACACATGCATTCAACTGCATCAGACGGCACACTCTCGCCATCGGCTCTTATCGGTCTTATATCATCGGCAAAAGGCGACAGGGCTGTCACTGCGCTGACAGATCATGATACAACTGCCGGTATTGACGAATATATTGAGGCAGCAGAGAAATCACCGATGAATATTACTGTTATTCCGGGTGTTGAGATTTCAACAGACTATATGGGGGAAGAGATTCACATTCTCGGCCTTGGTATCAGATGGAATGACGAAAATCTGAACAGAAGACTTGAGGATTTCAGACATTCAAGGGACAACAGAAATATCCAGATTATAAATAAGATGAAAGCCGCTGGATTTGACATATCTCTTTCGGATATCCATCCCAAGAAAAGGGGCGCTGCAGTTGCAAGGCCTGATATCGCCAGAGCCCTTGTAAATAAGGGCTACTGCAAAACTGTGCAGGAAGCCTTTGACAGATACATATCGGAAGACGGACCTTTCTTCGCAGACAGGATAATGCCCGGTCCGGAAACCGTCATAGAACTTATTAAGAGTGCAGGCGGAACTGCCGTTTTAGCCCATATACTTCAGTACAGAAAGCATTTCAGCGATGATGAGCTGGTCACTATGGCGCGCTCTCTAAGCGAGGCCGGTCTTGAGGGAATAGAAACATACTACAGCGGATACAAAAGCTGCGACATTGCCTTCATAGAGGAGCTGGCGTCAGAGTTTGGGCTCTTCCGTACGGCGGGCTCTGACTACCACGGCAGCAACAAGCCGGATATATCTTTATTCACCGGCAGGGGCGACCTGAATCCTCCACCGGAGCTGGCAGACGAAATACTATCACGCTTTACCTGAATGATAACAGGGGACAGATAATCTGTCCCCTAACTCTCACCGCTTCAGAAAAACCTTATCAGATCTCCCGGATTTTCTACAAACACATCCGCCATATCAGCAATCTCAGATCTTTCAGGTTCTGCTGACACATCAGCTACCGCTGCAACACGAAATCCATATTTCACAGCAGTCTTTATTGCATAGAAACTGTCTTCAAACACAACAGTCTCTTCCACAGAAGTTCCCATCTTATCCATCGCCGCATAGAAAATATCGGGGTGGTCCTTGTTCTTGCCTATATCACTGCAGGATATCACATCCACAAAATATCTGCGAAGATCAAGTCTTTTAAGAACGATTTCAGCAAGTTCCCTGTCCGTTGATGTTGCTATACACATGGATACCCCTCTGCTCTCAAGATGTCTGAGCAGTTCCGGCGCACCCTTCTTTGCCTTGACAAATTTTTCGTAGGGCTCTCTCATTCCGTCTACAATCATCTTCTCAATTTCCTCGACAGACCCTTCTATTCCGTATTCTGCTGAAAAAAATTCTGCAGCCATCCTGAGGCTGCATGTCTTCAGATAGTTGCTCACCTCCGATGTATACGGCAGGTTCCTTTCAGTCAGAAATCTCTCATCGAGTTCTGCCCAATATCTCATCGAGTCTATAATCGTTCCGTCCATATCAAATATGGCACCTTTCAGTTTGATTTTCTCCATTAATCAGTGTTTCTGCAGCTGGATCAGTTCATCACATGAACTGTACTCCAGCATTATATTCCTTCCGTAGTTTCATCCTTGAAAAAAGCCCCTTCACTGGGGCTTTATCTTATTATTCTTCCGGCTTCATTCCCTTGATTATTTCATCAATTTTAACAGCAACGCTGATAAAATCCTCCTTGCCGTAACCTTTTGTTGTCATTGCAGGTGTACCTATTCTGACTCCTGATGTCTTCATAGGACTTCTTGTCTCGTTCGGAACACAGTTCTTGTTCAGTGTAATGTGATGTCTGTCAAGTTCATCCTGAACGTCCTTGCCTGTGAGACCAAGTCTTGTAAGATCCAGAAGTATAAGGTGGTTGTCTGTTCCGCCTGTTACAAGATCATAGCCCAGCTCTATGAACTTTTCTGCCATAGCTTTACAGTTTTCTACAACTCTGCCGATATATTCTCTGTACTCAGGCTGCAGAGCCTCCTCTGCAGCAACTGCCTTGCCTGCGATTACATGTTCAAGAGGACCGCCCTGGCATCCTGGAAAGACTGCACTGTCTATCTTCTTGGCAAGTTCCGGTCTGGCAAAGATAAGTCCTCCTCTTGGACCTCTCAGTGTCTTGTGAGTTGTTGTAGTGATGATATCTGCAAGTCCAAACGGGCTTGGATGATATCCTGTCGCTACAAGTCCTGCAATATGCGCCATGTCAACCATGAAGAATGCGTCAACTTCCTGAGCTATTTCATAAAACTTCTGAAAATCTATAGTTCTTGCATATGCACTTGCGCCTGCAAGTATAAGCTTTGGTCTACATTCAAGCGCCTTCCTGCGTACAATATCATAATCTATATAACCATTATCATCCACATCGTAAAACTGTGCATCGAAAATCTTTCCCGAAAAGTTTACAGGGGATCCGTGTGTAAGGTGTCCTCCCTCATTGAGATTCATTGCAAGAAATGTATCTCCCGGCTTCAGTACTGCCATAAATGCAGCAAGGTTTGCATTCGCTCCGCTGTGAGGCTGCACATTGACATGATAATCTGTATTAAAAACCTTTCTCCATAAATCGATACAGTATTCTTCAAGTTCATCAACATGAACTGTGCCGCCGTAATACCTGCCCCTGTTTCCCATTTCATCTATTCTTACAGGTGCATACCCTTCAGCATATTTATTTGTAAGGCATGATCCTACCGCTCTCATAACATCTTCCGAAACAAAATTTTCGGAAGCTATCAGCTCGATATTCTGGTCCTGTCTTGCCTGTTCCTTAGCTATGATATCAAATACTTTACTCATTTTGTCCTCCTGATAAAATTGCTCCTCCTATTATATCTCACAACCCGTTCACTGTACAGGACTATATACACAAAAACAGGGCAGCATAAGCTGCCCTGAGCATTTTTGTTTAACCCTTATTTATAAGTTTCAAACTGGAACTTAACAATTACACAAAGCTTCGGTTCAGGAAGAACGTCAATTGAGCTTGGGAATTCAGGATTTTCAGGAAGATCGATATACTTGTAAGCTCTTACTTCCACTTCAATCTTATCTCCTACAACCTTGTTAACTCTTGCATGGTATTCAAGATAGTCACCAGCAAAGCATGGTTCATATAATCTAACCTTTTCTACTGCTGTAACATGACCGTAGTTTCCGAATTCTCTAGCCATAAGTCTCTTAGCTGTATCTTCCATAAGAGTGATGTTTCTAGCTCCGTTAACAACTCCGCCAAGATAGAATACGTCTCTGTCTGACATTCTGTATCTGAAAGTGATGTCTTCAGGGTGATCCGGATCAAATCCTGCGTTAGGGAAATCTTCGTTGTCAGCCCATGGTTCTGCAACTGTTCCGTCTGGCTGTTCGCCTCTCTGTAAGTGCTTCTTAACTACAAGTCTTACTGTACCTTCTGTACAAAGAACCGGTTCATCATACCAGATCATGTCGCCTGTCTTAGCGCCTTCAACGCCGGCTCTTGTAGCTGATGTAGCAAGCTTGAATACTTCGATATGGCAGTCTCTTGATGTGTTTCCGATCTTAGTAAGAGTTGCCTTGTATTCCATCATATCGCCTACATATACGTCTTCATAGCACTGAACTCCTGTATATCCTAAGCAAAGTGATTCGTCGCCGTCAACAAGAATCATTTCTTCTGTTTCTACGTCACCGATAAAGTCAAACTGTCTGCCTACTGGAACGATTCCATCTGGAGTGTTTGCGTCTGCAGTTGTCATGTTGTAGCTTAAATATGATACTTTTCTCATCTTTCTTCTCCTTATAAATTTAATTCATCTAATATAGGATTCTTTGCAATTACGCCTTCTTCAATCAGCTGTTTTTCTTCTTCAGGAGTAAGTCCGAAAACTTCTCTGTTGTGCTGACCGATTATTGGAGCCGGAGTTTCAACAGCTCCCGGTGTTTCGCTCATCTTAACAACGCATCCCTGGAAATATAAATCTCCTGCTGTTGGGTGTACGCTGTGAACCATCATCTCTCTTGCCTGAATCTGAGGATTTTCAATTGCTTCCTTGATATTAAGTACAGGTCCGCACGGAACACTTGCCTCATCCATTACTGCATCGATTTCAGCCTTAGTGTGCTCCCTGCACCATCCTTCAATAACGTTCTTAAGATCAGGTTTGTAGTTCTCGAATCTTAATACGTTAGTTGCATATCTTGGATCTTCAAGAAGTTCTTTGTGATCTATTGCATCGCAAAGTCTTTCGAACATCTTGTCATTACCTGCGCCAAGTGCCACATATCCATCCTTACATTCATATACGTCAAACGGTGCGATTGAAGGGTCGATATTACCAGTTCTCTGAGTAATTTCTCCGTTAAGTGTATAGTTAACGATAGCATTCTCAAGAATTGAGAAAATAACATCCTGCATCGAAACATCTACATGCTGACCTTTTCCTGTCTTTTCACGATAGTAAAGAGCCATCATTATACCTACAGCAAGGTAGATACCGGAAACATGGTCTGCTACAGATGGTCCAACCTTTACAGGATTTGTTTCAGGATGTCCTGTAAGGTTTAATATTCCACCCATGGCCTGTGAAACGATATCATATGCAGGTCTGTGTGAATACGGTCCGTACTGACCAAAACCCGCACTTGATGCATATACGATGTTAGGGTTGATTTCCTTGATTGTATCGTAATCAATCTTTAACTTCTTAGTTACGCCGCCTTTGTAGTTTTCTACAAGAACATCTGCATCCTTAACAAGGTCATACAGCATCTGTCTGCCTTTTTCAGATTTAAGATTAAGTGCTGTGCTCTTCTTGTTTCTGTTAAATGAACAGAAGAATGCACTTTCACCTGATTTCTCTTCAAGAGGGCCCCATGTACGGCACTGGTCTCCACCAAGAGGTTCTACCTTGATAACCTCAGCACCATAGTCTGCAAGGAACATTGTTCCGAATGGTCCGTTTAAAGATGATGTAAGGTCTACGACTTTAAGTCCTTCAAATACTTTATTCACTGTAATACCTCCGAATTAAAAATGCGATGTCCTACTTTGATGCGATTGCAGCTGCGATTGCTTCTGTAAGCATTGGAGTTACCTTGAACAGGTCTCCGCAGATACCGTAGTCAGCAATTTCAAAGATTGGAGCGTTAGGGTCCTTGTTTACTGCAATGATAAGTTCAGATTCCTGCATACCTGCCTTGTGCTGGATTGAACCTGAAATACCAAGTGCAACATAGATTTTAGGATGTACTGTCTTACCTGTCTGTCCAACCTGGTGGTCATGTGAAAGCCAGCCTGAGTCAACTGTTACACGGGATCCGCCTAATACGCCGCCGCCAAATGCTTCGATAAGGTCTTCAGCAAGTTTGATTCCGCCTTCGATATCCTTCTTGATGCCTCTTCCTACTGATACGATGATATCAGCACCGATAAGGTCAACAATCTTCTTTGAAGCCTTAACAACTTCTTCTACTACTGTCTTGATATCTCCGTCAGCGAATTCAACATTGTATGATTCTACTACACATGCATCAGCCTTAGACTGATCAAATTCAGCCTTCTTCATAACGCCTGGTCTTACTGTTGACATGCAAGGTCTGAATCTAGGGCAGATGATTGTAGCCATAAGATGTCCGCCGAATGCAGGTCTTGTCATCTTTAAGTTAACATCTTCCATGTTGAATCTTTCGTACTTTTCAGCAGGAAGAGTTGAAGCTGACTTAAGGAATTCAACATAGTTGTTCATGTCGATGTCAAGGTGAGTACAGTCAGCTGTAAGTCCTGTTCCAAGTCTTGCTGCACATCTAGGAGCAAGGTCTCTTCCGTAGTTAGTAGCACCGAATAATACTACTTCAGGCTTCTTGTCTTCGATAATGTCGCATAATGCCTTAGCATATCCGTCTGTTGTATAGATTTCTAAAGCAGGATCTTCTATTACATATACTTTGTCAGCGCCGTATCCGCCAAGCTGAGGAGCAAGGTCCTTGACGCCGTTTCCGATAAGGATACCGATAAGATCTGATCCTCTTTCGTCTGCAAGCTTTCTGCCTTCTGAGATAAGTTCGAAGTCTGTGTTCATAAGCTTGCCTTCTCTCTGCTCACAGAATACCCATATATCCTTGAAAGCAGCTAAATCTGTATTATTAAAAGCCATTTTGAATCTCCTTTCAAACTAAAACTAAATTGCATGCTTTTCTAATAACTTAGCAGCAAGTAATTCTGCAGTTTCCTTTGTTGCACCCGGAAGCATTTCACCGATACCCTTCTGAGGAGGAGTAAATGATGTGAAAATGTTTGTAGGTGAACCCTTAAGACCGATCTTATCAGGCTCGATAAGCGGTTCGTCCTTAAGTTCGTTGTAATCAAAGATCTGTAATGGTTTTGAATAGCAGTCCATGATACCGATAAGGTTCATGTATCTAGGCTTCATATCCTGGTCATTGATGCAAGTGATAAGGCAAGGTGTCTGAGTTGAGATAGTCATGTAACCGTCTTCAAGCATTCTCTTTACTGTAACCTTGTCGCCTTCCTTTGTAACTTCTGCTGCATATGAAATCTGAGGAAGGTTAAGCTTTTCAGCAATCTGAGGTCCAACCTGAGCTGTATCTCCGTCGATAGCCTGTCTTCCTGAGAAAATCATGAAGTCGTTGTCGCCTGCCTGAGCATGAACGATTGCAGCTCCGAGAATCTGTGATGTAGCGAATGTATCTGATCCGCCGAATTCTCTTCCTGATACAAGGATTGCATCATCTGCACCCATAGCGATTAATTCTCTAAGCATTCCTTCTGCAGGAGGAGGTCCCATTGTGATTGCTGTAACCTGACATCCTGTAGCGTCTTTAATTCTAAGAGCCTGTTCCATAGCAGCAAGGTCATCAGGATTGATGATTGTCTGCATTGAAGCTCTGTCTAATGTACCGTCTTCGTGTACTGCAACAGTTCCGGAAGTATCTGGAACCTGCTTTACTGTAACATAAATTCTCATTTGTTAGGTCCTCCTTACTTACCTGCTAATACTGCTCTTGAAATAACTACCTTGTGGATTTCGTTAGTTCCTTCGTAGATTTCTGTTATCTTGGCATCTCTGTACATTCTTTCAAGTGGATAATCCTTCATGTAACCGTATCCGCCGTGAATCTGAAGTGCAAGGTTTGTTACGTAACGAGCGTTTTCTGAACAGTGCATCTTAGCCATAGCTGCAACCTTGTTGATTGGCTTTCCTGCGTCCTGTGACCATGCAGCATAGTATGCAAGCTGCTTAGCAGCTTCTGTCTTAGTAGCCATGTCAGCGATATACCACTGGATACCCTGAAGGTTAGCGATAGGAGCACCAAACTGTTCTCTTTCCTTTGAGTACTTAACTGCAAGGTCAAGTGCGCCCTGAGCGATACCGATTGCCTGAGCTGCAACACCGATTCTAGCGCCGTCAAGAGCCATCATTGCAATTTTGAAGCCCTTGCCAAGCTTTCCAAGAACGTTCTTTGCAGGCACTCTGCAGTCTTCTAATACAAGTTCTGCTGTTTCTGAACCGCAGATACCCATCTTGTTTTCAATCTTTCCATGTGAGAATCCAGGGAAGCTTCTTTCTACGATAAATGCAGTCATTCCCTTTGTCTTCTTTTCAGGTTCTGTAAGTGCAAAGATTACAAATACGTCAGCTCTTGATCCGCCTGTGATGAAGCACTTTGTTCCGTTAAGGATGTACTCATCTGTTTCAGAATCATATACAGCAACTGTCTTAACGCCTGCTGCGTCTGAACCTGCTCCAGGTTCTGTAAGCGCGAATGCTGCAAGCTTTCCGCCTGATGTGATCTGAGGAAGGTATTCTTCCTTCTGTTCCTTTGTTCCGAATTCATTGATTGCATGTGGTGTGATTAAGTGAATTGAAAGACAAGCAGCTGAAGTTAAGCACTTCTTACCGAATTCTTCTACTGCGATAACCTTTTCAATTGCACCGCCGCCTACTCCACCGTATTCTCTTGGAACGCCGATTCCTGTGAAACCGCACTTAACCATCTTCTGGAAGTTGTCCCATGGAAATTCGTGTGTTTCGTCCACTTCTGCTGCTACCGGTTCAAGTTCTTCTTCTGCGAACTGAGCAGCTAACTTTTTAAGTAATTCCTGTTCTCTAGTTAACGAAAAGTCCATACTTTCCACCTCTCCTATAAATTTTTATGTTTTACCATACTTTGTTAAAAAAATAACTGCTTTGATTATAGCATTTCGGATTTTTTTGTAAACCTAATTTAAAAATATTTGATGTCCTTTTGAGTGAATTTTTTAAAGTATTCTGTATACAAAGAGAAAAAGATGATTTTTTTCAATCCCTTCCAGCCTTCAAGGAATTTATGCAACTTTTTGAACCTCCGCCTGTGGATTTCTTCAGTAATCGCAATAGGTTTCCCCTATTTGCTCAGGCATGTGACACTGCACGAAAATGACAGTCGAAAGCAGCAAAAAGAGGACAGAATTCATCTGCCCTCCGGTGTCGTTTCTCTTATCCGAGTACAACCATATGATATGTTTTCTTGCCTTTTTTTATAAGCAGTTTGCCTTCTTCATCAAATGATGACAATGTGATGTTCATCTTTGGATCTGTAACTTTTTCTCCGGCTGCTGTAAGACCTCCCTGCTTGATTGTTCTGAAACCTTCTCCATTTGACGCAACGATTCCGATTTCTCTGATGAGATTTACAATTCCCATTCCCTCACCTTCGAAAAGACTTCTTTCCATAGTTGTTGCTGGAACATTATCCATTGCGCCTTCACCGCTGAATGCGGCTCTTGCTCCGTCCTGCGCCTTTTTTGCCTCTTCTTCGCCGTGAACAAGCTTTGTAACTTCATATGCGAGAATCTCTTTTGCCTTGTTGATTTCAGCGCCTTCCAGCGACGAAAGTCTTTCAACTTCGTCCATAGGAAGGAATGTCAGCATTCTGAGACATTTGTTGACATCTGCATCCTCAACATTTCTCCAGTACTGATAGAATTCATATGGAGAAGTTTTTTCAGCATCGAGCCACAATGCACCCTTCTGGGTCTTTCCCATTTTCTTTCCTTCACTGTTTGTAAGGAGTGCGAATGTCATTCCGTAATAGTCATCTTTGCCGAGAAGTCTTCTTGAAAGATCTGCACCGAACAGAATATTGGACCACTGGTCATTTCCGCCGAACTCAATCTTGCAGCCTATATCTCTTGCAAGGCAGTAGAAATCATATGACTGAAGAAGCATATAGTTGAATTCCAGGAAAGAAAGTCCTTTTTCCATTCTCTGTTTAAAGCATTCTGCTCTGAGCATTGCGTTTACACTGAACTTGCTTCCGATGTCTCTGATAAATTCAAGATAGTTGAAATCAAGAAGCCAGTCTGCATTGTTTACGCAGATTGCCTTGCCTTCATCAGGTTCTTTGTTTGAACTTCCCTTCTCGAGAACGCTTCCGCTCGGCGTGTATTTCCATTCTTCATCAAATTCAAGAAATCTGTCAAACAGATGTTTAAACTTTATTCCGTTCTCCCTTATTGTTTCCTGAGTCATCATCTGTCTCATGTCTGTTCTTCCGGAAGGGTCTCCAATCATGGTTGTTCCCCCTCCGATGAGAACCACAGGTGTATGTCCATACTTCTGCATATACATCATGATGATAACCTGCATGAAATGTCCCACATGAAGGCAGTCTGCAGTAGGGTCGAATCCTATGTAGAACTTTATTTTTTCCTTGCCCAGAAGTTCTCTTATACCTTCATCGTCCGTAGTCTGTTCGATGAATCCTCTCTCTCTGAGAACGTCATAGACGTTGTCGTATTTACTTACATTGTCTGGTATATAGTTTTTCATAGCGCCTCCATGCCGCCGTCTTGTCAGCCGCGGCATAATATTAAATTATTTTGTTCCGAAGATTCTGTCTCCTGCATCTCCCAGTCCCGGAACAATGTATGCATTTTCATTGAGCTTTTCGTCTTTTGCAGCGATATAGATATCAACGTCAGGATGTTTCTTCTGAAGTTCTTCAATTCCTTCAGGAGCTGCTATAAGGCACATGAAAGTTATGTTCTTTCCGCCTCTTGCCTTTACAAAGTCGATTGCTGCAACTGCTGATCCTCCAGTTGCAAGCATAGGGTCAACAACGTAAATCTTTCTCTTGTCTATATCTTCAGGCATTTTGCAGTAGTATTCTACAGGTTCATGAGTCTCCGGATCTCTGTAAAGGCCAACGTGTCCAACCTTTGCGTTAGGCATAATCTCCAGCACTCCGTCAACCATTCCAAGGCCTGCTCTGAGGATAGGAACAATTGCAACATCAAGTCCCTGAAGCTGCTTGACTGTAGTCTTGCATATTGGAGTTTCGATTTCCACTTCTTCTAAAGCCAGATCTCTTGTTGATTCAAAAGTCATCAGCATTGCGATTTCCTTTACAAGCTGTCTGAAATCCTTTGTAGTAGTATTCTTATCTCTAATCATTGCAACTTTGTGCTGAATTAACGGATGTTCAAATACATAAACTTTACTCATTTCTTACCTCCACATTCTTTGCTCAATTACATTTCATTTAAAATATCAACCCTTCTCTGATGTCTGCCTCCTTCAAATTCAGTTTCAAGCCATGCATCCACCATTTCGAGTGCTGTAACACTGTCAGTTGTTC
Organism: Bacillota bacterium; assembly: GCA_016293805.1. Taxonomy (GTDB): domain Bacteria; phylum Bacillota; class Clostridia; order Peptostreptococcales; family Anaerovoracaceae; genus UMGS973. Next base: position 27,590 of record JAEDDI010000022.1, read on the forward strand.
TTGCCCCCATTGCAAGCATGTTGGCATCGTTATGCTTTCTTGTCATAACTGCCATATTCACATCAGTGCAGAGTGCGCATCTTGCTCCCTTAACCTTGTTTGCCGCCATTGAAATCCCTATTCCTGTTCCGCAGCAGACAATTCCTCTGTCACATATTCCATCTGCAACCGCTTCTCCGCATTTGTGGCCGTATACAGGATAATCTACAGATTCCTTCGAATCTGTGCCAAGATCAAGAACTTCTATGCCTTTTTCAGCAAGGTGCTTTTTAACAAGTTCCTTAAGCTCAAATCCTGCATGGTCCGATGCCAGCGCAATTTTCATAATTTTTCCTCCTAAACATTTTGTACATTATATCCCGCAGATTTCAGCATTCTGTTCATTACGGCAAACCCAACTTCATCGTTTCCGGAAAGCGCCCCCGCCAGAATGAGCTGAACCTTTTCTGCATCCATTCTGCGAAGCTCTGCAAAGAATTTACGCGCCGCCTCTTCAGAATCATTATCATCAAACAGTATTACTCCAACCTTCAATCCCCGGTCTTCGTTTTCCTTCTTTACTCTGCGTATCTGCTCCTCAACAGAATCTCTACGTCCGCTGAAAACGATCATATCAGCTTCGGGAGCATAGTGTCTGTATTTCATTCCCGGAGCTTTCGGGACAAAACTTTCATCTGTCAGAGATTTTCTCAAAACTGCCGGATCTATCTCGACATCCTTTGACAGAATCTCTGAAATCTGCTCCCTTGTCACAATTCCCGGTCTCAGAATCACCGGGGTGTCACCTGTCATATCGACTACTGTCGACTCTATTCCTACACGGCAGTCTGCGCCTTTTATTATATAGTCTATACGCCCTGACATATCGTCGATAACGTGCTGTGCCATTGTTGGAGATGGCCTTCCCGAAATATTTGCGGAAGGAGCAGCAACAGGACATCCTGCCGCATCAATCAGAGCTCTTGCAATCTCATCTGAAGGCATTCTGACGCCTACCGTGTCAAGCCCTCCTGTAGTTGCATCCGGTATTCCCTCCACCTTCTTTACTATCATTGTAAGAGGTCCTGGCCACAGTCTGCCGGCAAGTTCATATACATCGTTATTTGGCGATGACGCAAGCATTTCAAGCTGTTTCACATCCGATATGTGCACAATCATAGGATTATCACTGGGTCTTCCTTTTGCCGCGTATACAGCCTTTACAGCGTCTTCGTTGAAAGCATCAGCGCCAAGTCCGTAGACAGTCTCTGTAGGAAAAGCTACCAGCTTTCCTTCTGAAAGCGCTCTTCCGGCCTCCCTTATATTCTCTGCTGTCGGTTCCAGTATACGTGTTTTCATTAAAAGTCCTTCATCTTCTGTGCCTGATCCTCTGCAATGAGCGCATCGACTACTTCATCGATATCTCCGTCAAGGAAAGCATCCAGCTTATATATAGTAAGACCTATTCTGTGATCTGAAATTCTTCCCTGAGGGAAGTTGTATGTTCTGATTCTCTCGCTTCTGTCTCCTGAGCCGACCTGACTCTTGCGCGCATCCGAAATCTCCTTGTGCTGCTCCGCCTGCATCATGTCATACAGTCTCGATTTCAGCACCTTGAATGCCTTTTCCTTGTTCTTGAGCTGAGACTTCTCATCCTGACATGTTACAACAAGTCCTGTAGGCAAATGAGTAAGTCTTACTGCAGAGTCTGTTGTATTTACACACTGGCCTCCGTTTCCGGATGCTCTGTATACGTCAACTCTCACATCGTTTGGATTGAGATTAACCTCAACATCATCAACTTCCGGAAGCACGGCAACTGTTGCAGCTGATGTGTGTACTCTGCCTGAACTTTCTGTTTCCGGAACTCTCTGAACTCTGTGCGCACCGCTTTCGTACTTGAGTCTTGAATATGCCCCCTTGCCTTTGATGAGCACAACACCTTCCTTAACTCCACCGATAGTTGTATCATTAAGCTCTATAAGTTCTGTTTTCCAGCCTTTTCTTTCGGCATACCTCATATACATTCTCATAAGGTCGGCACCAAACAGCGCTGCCTCATCGCCTCCTGTTCCTGCTCTGACTTCAAGAATTACATTCTTCTCATCATTTGGATCCTTAGGAATCATAAGTATCTTGAGTTCTGCTTCAATACCTTCAATAGCCTCTTCAGTCTCGGCTATCTCCATCTTTGCCATTTCCTTTATTTCATCATCAGGATCAGCGAGGAGCTCTCTGGCCTGTGCAAGTGTTTCCTTTGCCTTCCTGTACTCTGTATATTTCTTTACAAGCGGTTCCATTTCCCCCATTTCCTTAGCGTATTTCTGCCATACTGACTGATTGGCTATAATGTCGGGATCTGAAACCTTCATTGATAGTTCTTCGTATTTTTCTATTACAAAATCGAGCTTTTCAAACATTTGATCATTACCTCATAATCGTTTTTTCTCAATTTATTAGTATATCACATATGCATATATATTTTACATTCTTTACACAAAAAAACCGGAATAAAATATTCCGGTAATTTTTTATTAATCCATGTTGTATTTCTGCTTGAACTTTTCAACACGGCCGCCTCTGTTGATAAACTTCTGCTGACCTGTGAAGAATGGATGACATGCTGAGCAAACGTCTAATCTAAGTTCTTCTTTTGTTGACTTAGTCATGAATGTGTTGCCGCATGCGCAAGTTACTTTACAGTCCTTGTAATCTGGATGGATTCCTTCCTTCATGCTTTCACCTCTTTCCTGCTCAGGTCCTATCACCCTTGCATAATGTTATATTCCAGTTCGCGAGAACTTCTACTGCATTTACACGCATAAATTAATATATCACACTCAAATTCAATATTCAAGCACTTTTTTTATATATTTCAAAGCTGCGGTCCTGCAGGGACAAGAGCCTTTCCTGCATCGCTTGTTTCATACTTGGCAAAGTTTTTGATGAATCTTCCCGCAAGGTCTTTTGCCTTCTCTTCCCACTGCGCTGCATCAGCATAAGTGTCCCGAGGATCAAGGATTGCAGAATCAACTCCCGGAAGTTCTACAGGAACCTCAAAGTTGAAGTATGGAACAGTCTTTGTAGGAGCATTCTTGATATCTCCGCTGAGTATTGCATCTATAATACCTCTTGTGTCCTTTATTGATATTCTCTTTCCTGTTCCGTTCCATCCCGTATTAACAAGGTATGCTTTCGCTCCGCTTGCTTCCATTCTCTTAACAAGCTCTTCTGCATACTTTGTAGGATGAAGTTCAAGGAACGCCTGTCCGAAACATGCCGAGAATGTAGGTGTAGGCTCTGTAATTCCTCTTTCTGTTCCTGCCAGCTTTGCTGTAAATCCCGAAAGGAAATAGTACTTTGTCTGGTCAGGTGTAAGTATTGATACAGGAGGAAGCACTCCGAACGCATCCGCTGAAAGGAAGATAACATTCTTTGCTTCCGGTGCTGATGATACAGGTCTTACGATATTGTCAATGTGACTGATTGGATATGATACCCTTGTATTCTCTGTTACGCTCTTGTCTGCAAAATCAATCTTACCGTTTTCATCCACTGTTACATTCTCAAGAAGAGCATTCCTTCTGATTGCATTGTATATGTCAGGTTCTGATTCCTTGTCGAGATTGATAACCTTGGCGTAGCAGCCTCCTTCAAAATTGAACACTCCGTTGTCATCCCATCCGTGTTCATCGTCTCCGATAAGAAGTCTCTTCGGATCAGTTGAAAGGGTGGTCTTGCCTGTTCCCGAAAGTCCGAAAAAGATTGCAGTGTTCTCTCCGTTCATATCTGTATTTGCGGAGCAGTGCATTGACGCAATTCCCCTGAGAGGAAGATAGTAGTTCATCATTGAGAACATACCCTTCTTCATTTCTCCGCCGTACCATGTATTGATGATAACCTGCTCGCGGCTTGTGATATTGAATGCAACACATGTCTCTGAATTGAGGCCAAGCTCTTCATAGTTTTTAACCTTTGCCTTGGAAGCGTTGTAGATTACAAAATCCGGTTCAAAACTCTCAAGTTCTTCTGCTGAAGGCTGTATGAACATGTTCTTCACAAAATGCGCCTGCCATGCAACTTCCATTATGAAACGGATTGCCATGCGGGTATCCTTGTTTGCACCGCAAAAGGCATCAACGACAAACAGTCTCTTGCCACACAGTTCCTTCTGTGCAATATCCTTAACCTTTGCCCAGATTTCCTCTGTCATCGGGTGATTGTCATTCTTGTATTCTTCTGATGTCCACCATACAGTATCCCT
>JAEDDI010000023.1 GCA_016293805.1 Bacillota bacterium
CCCGGGACACCCTGATTAAGAGTCAGGTGCTCTACCAACTGAGCTAATGGTGCATGTGATTTTGTAAATATAGACCCGAAATAACATTTCGGGTCTTTACTGGTACACCATCACGGGCTCGAACCGTGGACACCCTGATTAAGAGTCAGGTGCTCTACCAACTGAGCTAATGGTGCATATCCTGTTCTCTCGCGAACAATAGATATTCTACCAAAGGCTCTATTGATTGTCAAGTAAGATATTCAAGAAATTTAAAGCACCTGTGCAAATTCGATAATCTGGCCGGTCGCTGTAGTGAATTTAAAGAATCTTACTCCGTTTTCCCACATTACAGGAACTTCCATAATGCCGTCTGATACTATATTGTATCCTCTCTTTAAACATTCCGCATAATCAGCATCAATATCCTGCGAATCGAAACAGAAGTGATCAATCTTGCCGTCTGCCGCATCTTCGCTGTTATCAGCATCATAAAGGAACTCGTACATTATACTTCTGTCCTCTGATCCCACAAACGCATAATCAAGACCCAGTTCGGAGGTTGTACCCTTCTCATAGAGAACAAACCCGAGTTCTTTTGTATACCATTCTATGGACTTGTCAAGATCCGATGTAAATATGCCGATATGCTGCTGCTTTCTGTTTTCTATCATAAATTCACCTCCATAATCTTCACTTTTATTCTACCAGAGAACTCCGGTTTCGGAAATCTCTTTTTCTGAAATAGAAATAAAAGGATGTCATCATGATATTTGTTATAATCCAGGATACCGGATATGTATCCAGCAGTACAGAATAAGATAATCCCATATTCACCACAGCAAACGCCCAGCATATTCTTAGAAGGCATGTACCAAAAAGCGATATCAGAGCCGGAGCAAGCGACCTGCCCGTACCTCTCATAGCTCCTCCTGTAATCTCATATCCTGCAACAAGCGGCTGAAACATCAGCACATGGCTTAACCTCAGATATGCATAAGGAATCACAGCTGCATCTGCTGTAAAAAGTCCCATAAGGGGTTCTCTGAAAAAAATAAATGTGTAGTCTGCTAGAGCCGCACATCCAATTCCCAATGCAACACACCTTATATACACTTTCGTACACCTTCTGAAATTGCCTGCACCAAAGTTCTGGCTTGTAAATGTTACTGCTGTCTGAACAAAAGCGTTCACTATGAAAAATGAGAGAAACTCAAAATTTACCGCAGCAGCAGACCCTGCTATGGCGCTCGATCCGAATGAGTTTATCGCCGACTGGATACATACATTTGATATTGAGAACACCACTCCCTGAAGACCCGAAGGAATCCCTATTTTCAGTATCTGAGAAAGAAGCGCCCTGTCAAATCCCATATGACGAAGTGAAAACCTGAACCTGTCTTCCTCATGTTTAAGAAAGTACAGTATGAGCAGTGCGTTGAGAAGATTCGCAAGCACAGTTGCGCATGCGACTCCGGCAACACTCATATCAAGCACTATTACAAAGAACAGATTAAGACCTACATTAAACACTCCAGACACAAGAAGGCAGTAAAGAGGTCTTCTGGTATCGCCTCTGCTTCTCAGTACAGCAGATCCGAAATTATACACCATAGAAAAAGGCATGCCCAGAAAATATATTCTCAGATAAAGCACAGCAAGGTCAAGCACATCATCAGGTGCTCCCATAACAGTCAGGACCGGCCTGGCAGTGGCTGTTCCTGCTGCCATCATTATAAGGCCTGATACTACGGCAACAGACATTGCAGTCTTAACAGCTGCGTTTATTCTGTCATCTCTTCCCTGCCCTATCAGATTTGCTATTACGACATTTGCTCCTACGGAAATCCCCACAAACAGATTGACATACAAAGTTATAAGGGAGCTGGTGCTGCCGCAGGCGGCAAGAGCCAGGCTTCCCGCAAACCTTCCTGCAACAGCAGTATCGACAGTATTGAAAAGCTGCTGAAGAATACTTGTTGCAGCAAGAGGAACTGCAAACAGCAGTATCTTCTTCATAAGGGGCCCCGAAAGCATATCTATATTGTTTTTTCTCTTTTCGTTGTTTTTCATATTTTCCCCGCAAAGAACCCCTCTCCTTATGAAGAGGGGAAAATATTATTTCAGGCAGTCCTCAAGAATTGCAAGTCCTCTGTCTATCTCTTCATATGAAATATTGAGAGGGGGAAGCAGCCTTACCCTGTCTTTTGCTGTCAGAAGCATAAGTCCCTTTTCGAGAGCCTCAGCCACCACATCACCCGCTTTTTTGTCCGAAGGCTTTATTCCTATCATAAGCCCCAGACCTGAAATACCGGCAGCTCCGTTCATTTCTGAAACTTTTTTTCTAATGTATTCACCCTTTGCGACAACTTCAGCAAGGAAGTCATCATCAATTCTTGATACAACCTCAACTGCACCGGCGCAGCATACCGGGTTTCCGCCGAATGTTGTTCCATGATCTCCCGGTTTCAGCACATCACAGCACCTGTCGCTGAACAGTACGCCTCCAACAGGAAGGCCTCCGCCTATTCCTTTTGCAAATGTAACAATATCAGGCTTTATATCAAAGTGCTCATAAGCAAAGAACTTTCCCGTTCTTCCTATTCCGGTCTGAACCTCATCTATTACAAGAAGCAGATTGTTGTCCGCTGCTATTCTTTCTGCGGCCTTGACAAAATCCTTTTCAAGGTTGAGAACTCCTCCCTCACCCTGTACAAGTTCCATCATTATCGCACATGTACTGTCATCCACCAGTCCCTCAAGTCCTGCAGTGTCATTTGCGTCACAGTATCTGAATCCGTCAAGAAACGGATTGAAATACTGATGGTAATGCTCCTGACCTGTAGCTGTAATTGTCGCCATTGTCCTGCCGTGGAAGGAATTGTTGAGAGTAATAATCGTATTGTCCGCTCTTCCTCCGTATTTTCTTGCAGTCTTTATTGCAGCCTCATTTGCTTCAGCACCGGAATTGCAGAAGAACGCCTTCTTCATTCCTGTTCGCCCGACAAGAGCCTCTGCAAGAACAATCTGCGGCTGCGTATAGTAAAGGTTCGAAGTGTGCTGAATTCTGTCAAGCTGTGCCTTTACAGCATTTACCCATCCTTCGTCGGTAAATCCGAGCGAATTCACACCTATTCCCGAAGTAAAATCTATATATTCTCTTCCGTCAGTATCAGTACACACCGCGTGTTTTCCCGATTCTGCCACAAGATCATATCTTGCGTATGTACCAACTATATACTCTTTGTCCCAGTTCTTTAACTCACTGCTATTCATTCCAGTATTTTTCCTCCTTGTCGCTCAGAATTGCAGTACCTATGCCTTTGTTTGTGAATATCTCAAGCAGCAGACTGTGAGGTATTCTTCCATCCATGATATGTACTCTTGATACTCCGCTCTCAATGGCGTCAATACAGTTACTGATCTTTGGAAGCATTCCTCCTTTGATTGCTCCTGTTTTTATCATTTCCTCAGCCTCATGAACATACAGTTCTGATATGACAGAATCAGGATCGTCAGCGTTCCTTCTTACACCTTCAACATCAGAAAGAAAAGCAAGTTTCTCAGCCTTGAGAGCCTTCGCAATAGCTCCTGCAGCCTCATCAGCATTTATATTGTATGTACGGAAGCTGTCATCCATCCCCACAGGAAAAACAATAGGAAGGAAATCATCATCAAGCAGATCCTCGATAATCTTGATATCCACTTCTTTGATATCTCCCACAAAACCTATGTCTTTGCCGTCAGAATACTTCCTGTCAACTTTAAGCAGTCCCCCGTCCTTGCCGCAGATTCCGGCCGCCTTGACTCCAAGTGACTGAACCATGGCTACCAGTTCCTTGTTGACTCTGGCAAGAACCATTTCCGCAAGCTCCATGGTATCCTCATCGGTTACACGAAGTCCGTTTATAAACTCAGGTTTCATACCGACCTTCTCGACCCATCTGCTTATTTCTCTGCCGCCTCCGTGCACAATGACAGGCTTGAAACCTACAAGCTTCAGAAGAACCGCATCCTCAATCACATTCTTCTTAAGCTCATCATCTATCATTGCACTTCCGCCGTACTTAATTACTATTGTCTTTCTGTTAAATCTCTGAATATATGGAAGAGCCTCGATGAGTATCTTAGCCTTCTCAAGGTATTTATGATTAACCATTTTCCCCTCCTAACTTCTGTAATCTCCATTTATCTTAACATAATCATACGTCAGATCGCATCCCCAGGCAGTGCCGCAGCCTGTGCCCTGGTTCATATTTACATCTATGAGAATTCCAGACGCCTTAAGGATTTCAGATGCCTCATCCTCGCTGTATTCCCTGTGTCTTGAGCCTTCACATACACGCACGCTTCCCTTTGCCGATTTCATCTCCACATCTATACTGTCAGCAGTGAAAACGGCATCTGTATATCCGATGGCGCAGAGCACTCTTCCCCAGTTTGCATCAGAACCGAATATCGCCGCCTTTAGCAGATTGGATGAAATAACAGATTTGGCAATCTTCCTGGCTGTTTCGTCATCCGGTGCTCCCTTGACAGTGCATTCTATTAGTTTTGTTGCTCCTTCTCCGTCTGCAGCCATCTTTTTTGCAAGATATGTTGTGACTGCACTAAGCGCTTCACAAAAGGTATGGTAAGCTTCTCCCTCCGAAGTAATTTCATCGTTCTGCGCCATGCCGTTTGCAAGGATGATTACAGTATCGTTTGTCGATGTATCTCCGTCTACACATATCTGATTAAAACTTGTGACTATGTCAGCTGAAAGAGCTTTCTGAAGCATCTGCGGTGATATATTAACGTCTGTTGTTATAAATCCCAGCATTGTAGCCATGTTCGGATTTATCATGCCGCTGCCCTTGGAAATGCCTCCTATGGTGCATCTTGTGCCTTCGATATCAAAAGACACTGCTGTTTCCTTCATGACGGTATCTGTCGTCATGATTGCCGCTGCTGCCTCAGATGAACCATCGTATGACAGTGTTCCGGCAAGTACAGGTATTCCTGCCTCAAACGGCGCCAGATCAAGTTCCTGTCCTATTACTCCCGTCGAGCAGACTGCAATATCCGAAGCATCAAGTCCCAGAGCCGATGCAGCAAGTTCGCACGTCCTCTCTGCAACCGAAACTCCGTTTGGCGCACATGTATTGGCATTGCCGCTGTTGCAGATCAGAGCACTGGCGTATCCGTCTTCAATATGCCTCCTGGTCACCTCTATCGGTGCTCCCTTTACTTTGTTCTGAGTATACACTCCCGCCGCACTGGCCTTCCTGTCGCTGACAATCATGGCCAGATCCTTCTTAGCCGGGTTATTCCTGAAACCCGCATAAATGCCTCCGGCCTTAAAGCCTGCCGGAGCGCATACGCCTCCCTTTACAAATTCCATCTCTAAATCAGTCCTTTCGTTTCATCTATTCCAAGTAATATATTCATGTTCTGAACTGCAGCGCCTGATGCTCCCTTGCCCAGGTTATCAAATGTCGCAACAAGGAGTATACTCTCGTCATTGCCCTCAACTGCTATCTCAAGTCTGTTGCTTCCGGAAAGCCTGTCTGATGCAATGAATCCTCCTTCATCTATATGATCTCTGACATTAACAAGCCTGCATCCGTCATAGTATTCCCTGAAAACTCTGCAGACATCTTCCCTGGGTGAATTTCCTCTGACATGGCTTCCGCTGACAGGGACTGTCACCTGCATTCCGCTGAAATAATCGGCAACAACAGGCATAAACGACAATCCTCCCGTTATTCCCGTATATTTGACAATCTCCGGCAGATGCTTGTGCTTCTGGGTGATTCCATACTGCCTTGGACTTGCAAGCCCGTCTGTTCCTCCTTCATACTGTTTAATCATCTTCTTGCCTCCGCCTGAATACCCTGTAAGCGAATATGCACTGAATGGATAATCAGCAGGCACAAGTCCTGACCTTACAAGCGGATTGATGAGAAGAATTGCTCCTGTAGCATGACATCCCGGATTTGCAATCCTTGTGCTGCTGCCTATGAGCCTGCGCTGGTCTTCCGAAAGTTCGGGCATTCCGTATACCCATTCATCATCGGTCCTGTGTGCAGTCGATGTATCTATTATTGCGCATTCCTTCGGAGCTGCTGCTGCAATCTGTAAAGATGCGGCGTCGGGAAGACAGAGGAATGAAACGTCAGCCTGTCTGATGCAGGAAAGTCTTTCCTCCATATCCTTTCTCTTCTCCTCAGCTATCGGAATAACTTCTATGTCGTCCCTTCTGCTGAAATACTCATGTATCTTAAGCCCTGTTGTGCCCTCTGCACCATCTATGAAAACTCTGTATTTCATAATCCCTCCGTTGAGTTTTTATTCATATTTTTGCATATTTATAAACGCATATACAATGATACACCCATCGGCACTGCTTTTCAAGTGCTTTTTATTCCAAAATCACAAAGAATTCATATTAGAATCATATAACGGCACAGCAGATTCTATCCCCCGGTTGTATATTACTCATGTCTGCTTGTTTCCTTCTTTCTGCAATTTTTTCATAATTCTATATTATAGTATTTATTATACATACTCTAGCATTTTGAACCTCTTCTCCGATTCGGATATCCTATTATTAAGATATTTTTTATGGAGAAAGCTATGGAAGATAAAATACTCAATTCTAACACTGCAAGACGCATACGAGTCCTCCGTCAGCTTAAAGGATGGAGTCAGGAGACTCTTGCCCATTCATCAGGTCTCTCAGTTGTCTATATAGGTCAGCTTGAGCGGCAGGAAAAAGTTCCGACCGTTGAAACAATCGGAAAACTTTGCAATGCACTTGAGATTTCACTTCCCCGTTTTTTTACATTCGACGATGAAGTGCTGCCTGACAATGACAAATACCTCAATGCAATTGATTCGGTCGTTTCAGTTATGAAAACAATGCCGGCAGATGGTGCCGCACGGGTTGCGCGTATTGTGGATGAAATAGACAAACTGTCAAAATAGTTCTGTTTAAAACTGCACTGCCGAAAAGCAGTGCAGTTTTTTTAAAGATATGAAATAATTTTCTTCTTGTATTCAAGAAATCTCTCCGTCAGATTGAAATCATCACCTCTGGGTTTCTTTTCTTCTATAACCACTTCTGCGGTGATTCTCCCCGGTCTTCCGCTCATAATATATATGCGGTCCGAAAGAAGTATAGCTTCGTCAATATCGTGCGTTATGAACAGTGTCGATAAATCAATCCGCTCCATTACATCCAGATACCATCTATGGACAGATGCCTTGGTTATCGTATCCAGAGCGCTGAAAGGCTCATCAAGCAGCGCTACTCCCTCAGATGCAAGATATGTGCGAAGAAGTGCCGCACGCTGTCTCATTCCACCCGAAAGCTGAGCAGGATATCTGTTCTGAGAACCTTCAAGCCCGAACTCAGTGAAAAGAGGATCAGCTTTTGCCCGTGCCTCCTTCCTGTTCATACCCTTTATGACAAGCGGAAGTGAAACATTATCGATTATCTTCTTATGATCAAACAGAAGATCTTTCTGCAGCATATAACTTATTCTTCCCGGTTTTCCGGTTATGTCCTCATCGTCCTGGAGCACGCTTCCCTCTTCGGGAACCAGAAGTCCCGACAGCACATTAAAGAGCGTGGTTTTGCCTGATCCGCTCACTCCAAGAAGAGATACTATCTCTCCTTTTTTCAGCGTTATATTTATACCGTCAATAATCTTTTTTCCGTCAAAACTCTTTTGAATATTCAGCGCTTTAAGGCAGTTCATATTCCGTCTCCTTTACTGAGGGAGGTAATCGTTGCTGAATCCCTTTCCTGTAAGGTCAGTCGATGTGAGTTTTTCTTCATAAAGCCAGCTGTAGAATCTGTTCCATCTGGCTTCATCGATAACACCCCATTTGCCTTCTTCATTAAGATACTGTCCCGAAATATACGCCTGGCTCTTCTTTACAAGTTCTTCGCAGCCTGTCAGCGAGCCTGTTTCATCTCCGTCAATGAGAATCTGAGCCGCCTCTTCAGGGTTTTCAGCCGCATATTCATATCCTTTAGCTGTAGCTTCAAGAAAAGCCTTTGCTTCTTCAGGATACTCCTTAAGGAATTCATCATTTGCGATTATAACCGGTGTATAGTAGTCAAGAGCTTCATCTACATCGCCAAAGAACCACGTATCAACATCTACACCTTCAACATCGGCGTTAATACCGCCCCATCCGTAGAATACCCAGATTGCATCTGTCTGCTTTGCAGCAAGAGCCGCAGGTTCATCAGTTATGTTGTTGGAAATCAGGTTAATCTTGTCGAAATCTCCTCCGTCATCGTTTACAACCTTCTTGAGCATGGCAAGTTCAATCGGTGAATCCCATGTTGAATATGTCTTGCCGGTAAGCCCTGCAGGTCTGTCAAGACCTTCACCCGCTCTTGCCATTATGCACGACGTATTGTGCTGAAGTATTGCCGCTACGGAAGTTACAGCCATAGGCTCATCAGAATCAAGCGCTGCAGCAAATGTGTCCTGTGCTTCAACCGCAAACTGAGCCTGTCCCGATGCGCACATTGTAGTTGCACCGTTTTCAGGAGGCTGAACTATCTCGACATCAAGACCTGCCTCGTCATAATACCCATTTGCAAGAGCAACATAAAGTCCTGTATGATTTGTATTAGGTGTCCAGTCAAGACAGAATGTGATTTTTGTCTTTTCACCTTCATCTGCAGAATCTCCGCTTCCGCATGCAGTAAATGCCAGTATCATAGCGATACACAATACCGCTGAAACAATCTTTGATAAATTCTTTTTCATTTATTTTCTCCTTATTCATGTTTTTCTTTTAACGCTTTTTCCCAAGGCATGCTTGCCTTTCTGATGCACTGTACAAGCAGCATCAGAAGAAGGGAAATAATTATTATAAACAGTATTACCGCAAACATCTTGTCAAAAGCATAAGCTTTCTTGACTCTTGTCATGTATACACCAAGACCGTTGAAACCGCCCAGCCATTCTGAAACAAGTGCTCCGACAACAGCATACGAGGCAGATATCTTAAGTCCGGAAAAAAAATGGGGAAGAGCAGCAGGGAATTTCAGATGAGTAAATATCCTTACCCTGCCGGCACCCATTGATCTCATAAGATTTATTGAATCTCGGTCTACACTTCTGTAACCGTCGAGAAGCCCGACCGCAATAGGGAAGAAAGTTGTTATAACAACAAGGGCAATCTTCGGAGCCATCCCGAATCCCATCCATAAAACAAGAATAGGTGCAATTGCAATTGTCGGTATTGTCTGGGTAATAACCATAAGCGGATAGCACGCCCTGTCCAGCACAATAAATCTGTCCATCAAAGTAGCCATTACGAAAGCAAGCAGAACCCCCATCATAAGACCTGCCGCAGCCTCGGTAAGAGTATATGCAGAATGCCTTAATATAATGGTGAAATCGCCTGCGAACGCCTTTAACACATCAACAGGTGAAGGCAGCATATATGCAGGAACCACTCCTGTCTCACTTAAAACAAGCCACAGCAACAGAATTATGAGAAGAGCGGCAGCCGCCGGCATCTTATTTATGATGCTTTGATACTTTCCTGTCAATTGTCAGCACCTCTCCCTCAGGCTTGTATGCAATCTTCACATAGGAACTTACACTGTCACAGCCCGCCCTGACTGCAATCTTCTGACACTCCTTTACAATATCCATCAGCTCGTCATAGTCCCCTTCAATAGTAGTCTCAAAAGGACCTACATAGCAGCTGTTCCCTGTCGATTTGATATATGCTATAACTTCATCGACGATCCGGATAACCTCATTTTCATCCAGTGTGCCCGGCAGCACCTGGATAGCAACACTTGCGTTCATATATTTCCTCCATTCCGCCCTAAGGCAATTAATGTTCATTTCGTAAATCAAAAAAGTCTGCATAATGCAGACAGTTGTAGCTTAAAATACTTCCTACGCTGGCATTATCCAACAGGTTAAAAGGGTCTAAGTCGAACTTACTCTCAGCAAAAGCTCCCCTGATTTACTCTATGAAACTTTGTATATCATACTGCACCGCCTGTCATTTGTCAAGGATGTTATTTTCTGTATTGTCTGAATATTCTGTATTTTAATTTAAAATATTTTCAGAAAATTTCATTTTTTCTATTGCATTTGCGAAATAACGGTGCTACAATGACATCGTAATTAAGATGTTAGTAAAAGGAGGACGACAATTATGAGTTATGTCGACGAAGTATTAGCTAGGATTCACGCAGAGAACAGCGGAGAGCCCGAATTCCTTCAGGCAGTAGACGAAGTACTGGAATCACTCAGACCGGTAATAGCCCAGGATGAGAACAAGTTCAGAAGAGATGCAGTACTCGAAAGGCTGTGCAACCCCGACAGACAGATTAAATTCAGAGTATCATGGGTGGATGACAGCGGACAGGTTCAGGTTAACACCGGATACCGTATTCAGTTCAATAATGCCATCGGTCCGTATAAGGGCGGGCTTCGCTTCCACCCTTCAGTTTACACAGGAATTATCAAATTTCTCGGGTTTGAACAGATTTTCAAGAATTCACTGACAGGTCTTCCTATCGGGGGCGCCAAGGGCGGCTCGGATTTCGATCCCAAGGGCAAGTCAGACAGAGAGGTAATGGCATTCTGCAAGAGTTTCATGAACGAACTTTACAGAAACATCGGTCCAAACAAGGACGTTCCTGCAGGTGATATCGGAGTCGGCGGCAGAGAGATCGGATATCTTTTCGGCCAGTACAAGAAGCTCGTTAAGCACTACGAAGGCGTTCTTACAGGCAAGGGCATAGGCTGGGGCGGTTCACTTGCAAGAACAGAGGCTACCGGATACGGCCTTGTGTACATCGCAGAAGAGCTTCTTAAGTGCCACGGATACGATATGGCAGGCAAAACCGTTGTTATATCAGGTTCAGGCAATGTAGCAATATATGCAGCTGAAAAATGCACTATGCTTGGCGCTAAGGTAGTTACAGTATCAGATTCGACAGGCTGGATATATGACAGGGACGGAATCGACATAAACCTTCTCAAGGAAATCAAGGAGGTCAGAAGAGAAAGACTCACAGCATACAAGGATGCAAGGCCTGAATGCGAATATCACGAAGGAAGAGGCGTATGGCAGATTCCTTGTGATCTGGCACTTCCTTGTGCAACTCAGAACGAACTTACAGAAGATGACGCAAAGCTTCTTGTTTCAAACGGATGTATTGCAGTATGCGAGGGCGCAAACATGCCTGCTACACCTGAAGCAACAAAATATCTTCAGGAAAACGGCGTGCTGTTCATCTCCGGCAAGGCATCAAACGCAGGCGGAGTTGCAACATCTGCTCTTGAAATGGCTCAGAACTCCGAAAGAACAAGCTGGTCCTTCGAAGAAGTCGACAGCAGACTGAAGGATATAATGGTAAACATATATCACAACATAGACGACGCAGCTAAGCGCTACGGTCTTGAAGGCAACTATGTCGCAGGTGCAAACATAGCTGGTTTCGAAAAAGTCTGCGACGCAATGATATCTCAGGGTATCTGATTCTACAATTTGTTAGTTTGTTTATTTTACATAACACAGGAAGCTGTTTATATCATTATCAGAAGGGCTTCTCCCTGATTTATAACACTTTCAAATAATACACACAGCTTCTTCAGGGTCCGGATTATCCCGGGCCCTGAACTATTGTGAAAACACCTCTAAAGTGCCTTACATACATCCACCCAGCCTTCACATCCCGAGTATTTTTCCAGTTCTTCAATCGTAAGCTCTATCGCACTGTTTGAACTTCCGCAGGCAGGAAAAACAGTTTCATACCTCTTCAGTGACTCATCGAGATATACCCTGACTTTATCCCCTGCGGCAAAAGGACACACACCGCCCACCCTGTAGCCCGTGAACTCGTATACCTCAACAGGGGTGAGCATTTTTGCCTTCTTTGAAAATCTGTCCTTATATTTCCTGTTATCGATCTTAACATCTCCTGCTGCCACTATCAGAATAGGCCCGTCCGCGGCCATAAACGAAAGAGTTTTCGCAATTCTCCCCGGCTCGCATCCAATAGCAGCGGCAGCAAGTGGGACAGTCGCACTTGAAACATCAAATTCAAGAATTCTCTCCTCCAGCCCCAATGCGCTGAAATATTTTCTGACTTTCTCTATTGACATATCAAACCTGCTTTGCCGGTATAATTTCAATCCAGTATCCATCCGGATCCTTTATGAAATACACATTCATTTCCCTGTTTTCAAAACATATGCATCCCATCTTTTGGTGGAGCTCATATGCAGCATCAAAATCATCTGTTACAAATGCAAGATGAAACTCCTCATCGCCCAGATTGTATTTGCCCTCTTTGCCCGCCAGCCATGTAAGTTCCAGTTCGAAGTCACTTTCGTCATTCTTCATATATACGAGAATAAAAGATCCGTCTTTTGCATTTTTTCTTCGAAACTCCTTAAGTCCCAGCGCCTTTTCGTAAAAGGCAATCGATTTGTCAAGATCAGTCACATTATAGTTTTCATGAACCATTTTAAATTTCATTGTCTGCCTCCTTTTCACATCCTGTATCTTTAAACATGCAGAAGTTCTCCCGTTCTTCCGGATATTCCTTTCTAGCATATGTTCAAACTGTGGAGTTACCGCATAATGTTCAGAAAGAAAGCACTCTCTGCCGTCAGTGCCTGTGAATTATCCATCATCTTCCGTACCGGCGGGGTTTCTCCTCTATAACTTCTTTCTCAATGACTATTTCTTTAAAACAGTTTTTACTTCATTCATTGTACCACACCGGCAGAAAAAAACATCCGGTTTCCCGGATGTTCCTCTCAAATATATCAGCTGAATGCCTGGTCTAAATCAGCAATAATATCCTTAATGTTTTCAGTACCTATTGAAAGTCTGATTGTATTAGGCTTAATTCCCTGGTCAGCGAGTTCCTCTGCTGTGCACTGGCTGTGCGTTGTTGTCGCAGGATGTATTACAAGCGACTTCACATCAGCAACATTTGCAAGAAGTGAGAACAGTTCAAGTCTGTCTATGAATTCATGCGCCTCCTTCTGACCTCCCTCGATTTCAAAGGTGAATATACTTGCTCCTCCTTCAGGGAAGTACTTACTGTACAGCTCATGATCAGGATGGTCAGGTAGTGAAGGATGATTTACCTTTACAACCTTCGGATGGTTTGCAAGGTATTCTACTACCTTCTTTGTATTTTCATTATGTCTTTCAACTCTCAGTGAAAGAGTTTCAGTTCCCTGAATCAGAAGGAATGCATTGAACGGTGAAATTGTGGAACCTGTATCTCTGAGAAGTATTGCTCTGATGTAAGTTGCAAAAGCAGCAGGGCCTGCAGCATCTGTAAACTTCACACCGTGATAGCTAGGGTTAGGTTCCGAAATCCATGGATACCTTCCCGATTCTGCCCAGTTAAATGTTCCTCCGTCTACGATGATTCCTCCAAGTGTTGTACCGTGTCCGCCGATAAATTTGGTAGCTGAATGAACAACTATATCAGCTCCGTACTCAATAGGTCTTACAAGATAAGGAGTTGCAAATGTATTGTCAACCACTACAGGAATTCCATGTCTGTGAGCAATTTGTGCAATAGCCTCAATGTCAGGAATGTCACTGTGAGGGTTGCCCAGTGTCTCGATATATATAGCCTTTGTATTGTCCTTAATTGCAGCTTCAGTCTCCTCCAGATTATGTATGTCTACAAATGTTGTTTCAATTCCGTAAAGAGGAAGAGTATGTGCAAGAAGATTTGATGAACCGCCGTAGATAGTCTTCTGCGATACTATGTGCTCCCCTGCCTTTGCAAGTGCCTGGATGGTATATGTTATTGCAGCAGCGCCTGATGAAACTGCCAGTCCTGCAACTCCGCCTTCAAGAGCAGCGATTCTCTTTTCAAAGACATCCTGTGTCGAATTTGTCAGTCTGCCGTAGATATTTCCTGCATCAGCAAGGCCGAATCTGTCAGCAGCATGCTGAGAGTTTCTGAATACATATGATGTAGTCTGATAAATCGGGACTGCCCTTGCATCAGATGCCGGATCCGGTGTTTCCTGTCCTATATGTAACTGCTTCGTTTCAAAGCTCCATTTTGATGTATCTTTAACTGTTGCCATAATCTGTTTCTCCTTTTCTATTCAAATAACGGTGTCGAGTAATATCTGTCGCCTGTATCAGGAAGAAGAGCAACGATTGTCTTTCCTTCATTTTCAGGTCTCTTTGCAAGCTGTATTGCCGCATGTAAAGCTGCACCCGATGAAATTCCCACGAGAATTCCCTCTTTCTTCGCAATCAGCTTTCCTTCAGCAAACGCATCATCATTCTCAACTTTTATAATTTCGTCGTAAATCTTTGTATCAAGTACATCAGGAACAAATCCTGCGCCGATTCCCTGAATCTTGTGTGCTCCCGGCTTGCCTTCCGACAAAACAGGTGAGCCTGCAGGTTCAACTGCCACAACTTTCACTTCAGGCTTCCTGGACTTAAGATACTGGCCTGTTCCTGTCACTGTTCCGCCTGTGCCGACACCTGCTACGAAAATATCAACTGATCCTTCAGTATCATCGTAGATTTCAGGTCCTGTTGTCTCGAAGTGGATTTTAGGGTTTGCCGGGTTTACGAACTGTCCCGGAATGAAGCTTCCTTCGATTTCCTTTGAAAGTTCCTCTGCTTTTGCTATTGCTCCCTTCATACCTTTTGATCCTTCAGTAAGAACAAGTTCTGCCCCATAAGCCTTGAGAATGTTTCTTCTTTCAACACTCATTGTCTCCGGCATTGTAAGGATAATCCTGTATCCCTTGGCTGCTGCTATAGCGGCAAGTCCGATTCCTGTATTACCGCTTGTAGGTTCGATAATTGTTGCACCGGGCTTAAGCTGTCCCTTATCCTCAGCATCCTCAATCATTGCCTTTGCGATTCTGTCCTTTACAGATCCTGCAGGATTGAAGTACTCAAGCTTTACTAAAAGTTTTGCCTTAAGATTAAGTTCCTTCTCTATATTTTCAAGTTCAACAAGAGGTGTTCCTCCGATAAGTCCTAATATTCCTTTATTAACTGACATTTCTTTATCCTTTCTTTATCATTCTTATCTATATTATGTGCATTACGTTCATTGTTCCGGCCTGTGCCGTTATCTGAAGCTGCAACATCGAGGATGCCACATTCGATCCTTGTGTATCACTTCACTGATGTATTCTGTTTTCATGCTCATCCTCCTTTACTAGTTTTCCTATTTGTTTGGTGTGATTAAATCATATCACCCCCTTTCATATCTGTCAACTAGGTTTTTTATTTTTTTCAATATTTCTTTTTTATATGGTAAAACTGACGGAAAAATAGTATATTATTCTCATATGACAGCGAGGAGGAACAAATGTTAAAAGGCAAAACAGTAGTACTTGGGGTTTCAGGCAGCATCGCAGCATACAAGATGGCAAACGTGGCGAGCATGCTCGTAAAACTCGGCGCCGACGTACATGTTATAATGACGGCGAATGCAACCAACTTTATAAATCCAATTACATTTGAAACCCTGACAGGCAACAAGTGTCTTGTTGATACATTCGACAGGAATTTCCAGTTTAATGTAGCGCACGTGTCGCTGGCGCACAGAGCAGACATATTCCTTATAGCGCCTGCAACAGCCAACGTAATAGGAAAACTCGCCTGCGGAATAGCCGATGATATGCTCACTACAACTGTAATGGCATCAACATGTCCGAAATACATAGCTCCGGCGATGAACACCAACATGTACAACAATCCTGTCAACAGGGACAATATGAACAGACTTTCCATGTATGGATACCATATGATTGATACCGCATCCGGAAGACTTGCATGCGGAGATGTAGGCGAGGGCAAACTTCCTCCTGAGGAAGTACTTGTGGACCATATACTCAGGGAAATCGCATGCGAAAAAGACATGACAGGGATAAAAGTGACTGTTACCGCAGGTCCAACATGCGAGCCCATTGATCCTGTAAGATATATAACCAACCATTCATCAGGCAAGATGGGATATGCAGTCGCAAGAAGAGCCATGCTGAGAGGTGCGGATGTGACGCTCATTTCCGGCAGAACAAGTATTGATCCCCCACCGTTTGTCAATGTAGTCGATGTCTATTCTGCAGATGATATGTATCATGCGGTACTCGATGCCTTTCCCGGCAGTGATCTGGTAATAAAGGCTGCAGCAGTTGCAGATTATACCCCTGCGGATGTAGCAGATGAGAAGATTAAGAAAACAGACGGCGATATGTCAATAAAACTCAAACGTACACATGACATACTTTCTCACCTGGGTGCAAGCAAGAGCGACCGTCAGGTAATATGCGGCTTTTCAATGGAAACAAGAGATCTTCTTGAGAATTCAAAGAAAAAACTTGACAGCAAAAAAGCAGACATGATTGCAGCAAACAATCTCAGAGACAGTGGAGCAGGATTTCAGACGGACACAAACGCTCTTACCCTTATCTCCCATGACGGAATCGAAAAGCTCGATACAATGCCAAAAGAACAGGCAGCAGACATACTGCTTGACAGACTGATGAAAATATACAGAGAAAAGAACAGATAACACATCAAGGCATCCTGCAGGATGCCTTGTCTTTTTTTACAATAACAAAATAGTCCGTATGATAGCGGATTTCCGAAAGCCCCAGACGCTTCATATTCATCAGTCTGGTCTGAAAGAAAGGAATCTCAGATACAAAATCCTGTGTTCCTCCTGAAATCTCAGGTATAAGCCAGACTTCATCACATGCCGCGCGAACACCTTCCGCATCAGATATGAATTTATGCTTCCTCAGTTTAACGTCATATATAAGTACTCCGAGAAAAACATCCTTGTAATATGTCTCGTAATATTCCAAAGCATCCTCCATGTGCACCGCATACGGCCTGTATATCATATTGAATAATCGTTTCCCAATATGGCAATCTGCTCATCAAGCAGCATCTGAAGTGTATAGCTGTCCACATAATCACTCACTGCTTTGTCAAGACCCACCCAGAACTTGAGAGTTGGGCATATTGACGCTCTGTCACATACGACAGTTCCGGTATCAAGACACGCAACAGGAGCAAGGCTTCCCTCAGCTACTCTGAGGATATCTCCCACCTTGTACTCCGAAGGCGCTTTAGCCAGCTTGTATCCTCCGTTATTGCCCCTGTAGCTTATAACATAGCCGGCCTTCTTGAGCAGATTGATAACCTGTTCGAGATATTTTACTGTTATGCCCTGACGTGACGCAACATCCTTGAGCGCAATATATTCGCCTGTGTTATTGACCGCAAGATCCAGCATTACGCGAAGAGCATATCTTCCTTTTGTAGATATCTTCATATTTATTCACCTCGTCTTATTCCTACTATATCACAGGTTTAGTAGGAATTCAATCTCTTCTTGATACAATCACTCTGCACAAGTGTTTTTTAGAATTTGCCTCCGCCTCCGCCGTGGCTGAAGCCGCCTGCAGACATATGCGTACCGCCTCCCGGCCCGTCATCCTTTGGAAGAGGAACAGCCGTCACTGTATGATAAAGGAGAATATCCCTTCTCTCTGTGATACTGAGACTTCCTGCTGCTTCATATTCACCTGCAGCTGTTCTCCTTCTTACAGTTTTGAGTTTCTGTTTTCCGGCTCCTGCCGCTGCAAATCCTGCTATAGCTCCGACCACAAGCGCAACTGCTATGTTCCTTCCCCACGGTACAGGCTCCCTGTAAACATATGCGCTGCCGGAATCGTAAAGGTTCATGAGATATGACACGCTGTCTGCATACGCAAGAAAAGCCTGCCCGTACTCACCGTCGCTCAGAAACGAGACTACGCTGTCCTCAATGTATTCAATTCCGTCATCATTTACGGCATCTATGCATCTGCCGCCTGTCTCAACCTGCCACGATCTTGACTCCATGTCCACAAGAAGGATAATCCCGTCTATATTCCCATCGCTGTTATACGTATTGTCGAAATAGTCATCGGCATATTCCTCAGGACTCTTGCCTTCAAGACCATATACTGTCAGTACAGCCGTATCCATATCGTACATCTGCGATACCTGCCTGAGAGCCGATTCAACATCTGTCTTCTCAGATGAGGCAAGAAGCCCCGCATCATCATTAAGATACGACTTCTGGGCAGCGTATGCAGGCGATGATGCAAATACTGCTATTAACAATGCAATCAGCAGTGATGATACCCTCTTCATAACGCACCTCCTACAATATACTCAGAATGGTTGCCGCCGCAAAAGCGACAGCAGTACCGATGGCAAAGAATGTCGCAAAAGTCCTTCTGTATGCTTTTCTGTCCATCGGAAGATCTCCGACCATCCTGCCTGTCTGCCCGTTCATGGCAAAAGTGTATCTGTTCCCCTCATAAGTAGTATTTAATATCCATACAGGATAAAGGGCATACCTGGCCTTACCGTTTGAAAGCGATATGCTGGATGATTCAGGGATTACGGTCTGATACCCCGAAACCGTATTCATAAACGAGTTCTCAGTGCTCGTTTTTATTCTCCCGTTTGCTATCTCAACACTGTCGTCTGCAGTCACATCGTATCTGTCTGCAAGATACCCGGAAAGATACGCAGTATTGAAATCAACCGCCTCTGAAATATCAAAAGGTTCGATGGACTGCATAAGTTCATCGGGCATCAGAGACGAACCGTCCACAGGGACATTGGCAAACGATACTGTACCTCCCCGTATAACGGAATAACAGTTGGTCGCAGTATACTGATTACTGCCGTCCTGCCACATTCTGACCGTTGTGGCTTTGTATCTCACATTAGCATTGACATCTGCATCAAACAGCCAGAAAGGAACATAAAGCCCCTTAATTTCGTCTATATGGTTTTTGTCCCTGAACTGTTTTGGAAGAAGCTTCTTGCCCCTGATATGATTCTCATATGCATTTATCGCCGCTTTCTTGTCGTACTTAAAAGGAATGACAAGGTCAGGTCTTAAATCGCCCGCAAAGTTTCCTTTCATCACTACAGGACTGTCGCAGTACGGGCAGACAGCTGCCGATACAGTATCGTCACAAACTATCTCTCCTCCGCACGAACTGCATACATATACTTTCATGCCTTCTGTCTCATTATCGTTCCACTCTCCTCCGGCGGATGTATCCCATGTCATATCATCCCCCGAATCCTGCGACAGCACTTCATCATACTCTCTGAGGCTATCAATTTCAAATTCAGCATCGCAGTAAGGACACTTCATCTTCTGAAGTCCACTGTCAAACGTTACAGATCCGCCGCATCCCGGACACTTGTATTGTATTAATTCCGACATTGCATTCTCCTGTTTTTCTTCTATTATATATCTGCACCTGATATAAAACAATAATCATCCCTAAGGATGATTACTGTATATTATCAGTTTATCTCCAGGCAAATCCTGTAATGCCTATGAACCATATTACTATGATGCATACAGGCACGAAATACTTGAATACAGGCTTCATCCAGCTTCTGATTTTCAGTCCTTCTCCGCTGTTTGCTTCAGCAACGAGGTTGTCCCAGCCCCATCCGAATCTGTCGCTGCAGCAGAATAACGCGATTACAAGCGAGCCCAGAGGAAGAAGATTTGTACTTACGATGAAATCCCACAGATCAAGCCATGCTGTACCCTCACTGAACGGCTGGAATTTAATGACGCTGTAGCCGAGCGCCGTGGTAAGCGATATAAGGAAGATTCCTGTTCCGCATATAAGGCCGCCCTTAGGTCTGGACCATCCTGTTTTTTCTCTCACGCATGCTAGAATATTCTCACATACAGCAAGTTCAGTCGAAAGTGCCGCAAACACCATGAACAGGAAGAACAGTGTGCCCCATACTCTTCCGCCGGCCATATTATTGAATACTGCAGCCATTGTATCAAACAGAAGCGAAGGCCCTGCGCTAACTTCAAGTCCGAATGCTGTGCATGCAGGGAAAATTATAAAGCCTGCAACTATGGCCACAAACGAGTCAAGAATTATAACATTTACCGATTCTCCAAGAAGACTTCTTTCTTTGCCTATATAGCTTCCGAATATGGCCATCGAACCTATTCCTATAGAAAGCGTGAAAAACGCCTGATTCATGGCAGCCACGACAACAGAAGGCGTAATCTTAGACATATCAGGAACAAGATAAAACCTGATACCCTCCGATGCGCCATCGAATGTGGCGCTCCTGACCGCCAGTATAATCATCAGTACAAGAAGGAGAACCATCATAACCTTAGTGATTCTCTCAAGCCCTCCTGAAAGGTTGAAGCTCAGCACAACGAATGCTATCGCAACGGCAATGAACAGAAAAAGGACGTTTACAACCGGATTCGTAATCATCGGCACAAATGCCAGACTCTCTCCTCTGCCGATAAGAAACATCACAAAATAGTATATCATCCATCCCGTAACGACTGTGTAAAATGCCATGAGACATACATTTCCTATAAGGGCAAACACGCCGTGAATATGCCATTTCTGACCGGGTTTTTCCAGTTTCTGATACATCATCACAGGACTTGCCTGAGCAGCTCTGCCAAGCGAGAATTCCATTGTCATGGCAGGAAGCCCAAGAAGAACAAGGCATATTATATATACCAGAACAAAAGCGCCTCCGCCGTTCTGCCCCGTCATCCAGGGGAATTTCCAAACATTACCGCAGCCTATCGCACATCCTGCACTGAGCAGAATGAATCCCAACCTGCTTCCCAATCTTTCTCTTTCCATGAATTTCCTCCAAACACAAATAAAAGTAAAATAAAACACGCAGAGATATGATAGCATACAGGAGACCCTTATTCAACAAAAAACCCCGCAATATATGCGGGGCATAATGTATACTTTACAGATTCTTAATTCTTTCGATAGCTGCAACGGTGTTCTCATATGTTCCGAATGCGGTCAGCCTCAAATAACCTTCTCCGCTAGGTCCGAATCCAGAGCCCGGAGTTCCAACAACATTTGCCTTTTCAAGAAGATAGTCAAAGAACTCCCATGCAGTCATGTTGTCAGGAGTTTCAAGCCATATATACGGCGCATTTATTCCTCCTGACACGCTGTATCCTGCCTCTTTAAGTCCGTCATAGATTGTTCTGGCATTCTTCATGTAATATGCAACCTGCTGTGCAAGCTGTTTCCTGCCTGCCTCCGAGTAAACTGCTTCACCTGCTTTCTGCACAATATACGGAGCTCCATTGTACTTGGTTCCGTGTCTTCTAGCCCATAACGAATGAAGCGTTACTCCATCTGCATCCTTTATATCCTTAGGAACTACAGCAGCACCAAGTCTTACTCCTGTAAATCCCGCATTCTTTGAGAAGCTTCTAAGCTCTATTGCACAGTTTCTTGCGCCTTCGCACTCATAAACTGTATGAGGAACATCCTCCTCAGAAATATATGCTTCATATGCTGCATCATATATTATCACAGCACCGACTCTGTTGGCATAGTCTACCCACTTCTGAAGTTCATCCTTTGTTACAGTTGAACCTGTCGGGTTGTTTGGGAAGCACAGATATATTATATCCGGTATCTCATCGGGAATAACCGGCGCAAATCCGTTTTCCTTAGTACAAGGCATATATATGACATTGCTCCACATCTCTGTTTCAGGGTCATATGTGCCGCAGCGTCCTGCCATAACGTTTGTGTCAACATATACAGGATATACCGGATCGCATACCGCTATCTTGCAGTCAGGTGAGAATATCTCCTGTATATTTCCCGAATCACATTTAGCACCATCTGAAATGAAGATTTCATCAGCATCAATATCACAGCCTCTTGCCTGATAGTCGTTCTCTGCCATTGCTCTTCTTAAGAACTCATATCCAAGATCAGGCGCATATCCTCTGAATGTCTCTGCTGCTGCCATCTCATCCACAGCGCTGTGAAGACTGTCAATAATCGCTGGCGCAAGCGGCTGAGTCACATCACCGATTCCAAGTCTGATAAGCTCCTTGTCCGGATTTGCAGCCTGGAATGCAGCTACCTTTTTTGCAATCGTCGAAAACAGGTAACTTCCCGGAAGCTTAAGATAATCCTGATTTACTTTAAACATATATAATTCCTCCTGTGATAAATTTAAGAAAAAAACCGGCACAGCCGGATGTCCTTCAGATTTTCTTTCATATTATATCTTATATATCCTTTTTTCACAAGGATAATAAGAAAGAAAAACAGCCGGCCTATACCGACTGAATCCCTGTGTGTGTTTGTGCAATTCTTAAAAAGTAAAAAGTAATCTGTGCTATTTTTCTATCTAATAACTAAACTAACTTGTGCCTCGTTAATTTATTAACATTCTAACACTTTGTATACAAGATTGCAATAGGGTTTGTTAAATTTTTTACAATTTCCTAAAGATTTTTTGAGAAGTATGTTTTCACACGTTCAAGTTCAATTCCGGTTCTCCTCGAAATATACAAAAAGCATTCCGAATTTCCCATGATTTCAACGTTTTCAGCCGTATACATGCGATGCATAAGATATAATTCAGGCGGTGAATCAGGAAGCCGCCTTCCAAACTCGGCCTCAGATACCGGAATGCAGCTTGAAACATACTCTTCTACTGATATATGTTTGTTTTCTTTTTCACAAAGAATGTCATGAATTTCTTCCAAAGACAGGTCAAATCCTCTGCTTTCTGCCATTTCAGACAGCAGTTTAACATCTTCCTCCAAGAAACAGTCATCAAAAGACACCTCGCAGTACCACATATCCAGCCACAGCCACCCTGCCGTTTCAGCAGCTATTATTTCATCATCTTTCCAACCTGATGCGGATGCTTTCACAGCCCTTATCCCTGTCATCATCAGCTCTGTAACCTCAGCGCCAAGTTCAGATATCTTCTTCTTTAACAGATCGTCCATTTCCACTAAAAAAAGCCCCGATCCGGGGCTTTGATATTCATTGAATCAGATAATTCCCTTTTCTTCAAGTTCAGCAAGCTTAGCTTCATCATAGCCAAGAAGTGATTCGTAAACCTTCTTGTTGTCTTCACCAAGAGTCGGGGAAGCCTTTTCAGGGGCATCCTTAAGTCCGTGAATCTTGATTGGGCATCCAGGGAACTTGATTGTAGCATCCATACCAGGCTGGTATGCTTCCCAAAGCATGTTTCTGCTTGCGATAAGTTCTGAATCAGCAATTGTAGGGATGTCATTGATAGGTCCGAACGGAATTCCTTCATCAGCGATCATCTCTTCTAATTCCTTAACAGTCTTAGTAGTAGTGAACTTTTCGATTTCTGCCTTAAGGTCCGGAAGATAGTTGATGCATCTTAAATCGTTAGTTGCGAATCTAGGGTCTTCCTTAAGGTCAGGTCTTTCCATAATGTCGCAAAGTTTGTGGAACATCTTGTCTGTTCCGCATCCCATACAGAATTCAGCATCCTTAGCGTGGAATGAGTCAAATGGAGCGATACCAGGGTCGATGTTGCCGGCTCTCATAGGATGTTCGCCTGCTACTGTATACTTAACTACGAAGTTTTCCATTACTGAGAATAATGTATCTACCATTGATACGTCAATTCTTGCACCTTCGCCTGTCTGCTGCTTTCTGTAAAGTGCAGCAAGGATACCTATGCAAAGGTAAGCTCCTGAGTAGTTGTCACCGATTGACGGTCCAATCTTAGTTGGAGGTGCATCAGGATAACCAGTTACACTCATCATACCTGACATACCCTGAGCAACGATGTCATATGCAGGTCTTGATGCAAGAGGGCCCTCAAGACCGTAACCTGAAATATTAGCGTAGATGATTCCAGGGTTGATCTCCTTCATTGTTTCATAGTCAAAACCAAGCTTGGCAAGAGTTCCAACCTTGTAGTTTTCAACTACTACGTCTGCGTGCTTAATCATGTCAGCGAAGATTTCCTTACCTTCGTCATCCTTCATGTTAAGAGTAACGCCTTCCTTGTTTCTGTTTACATATGCAAAGTATGCACTGTAGTCATTCTTGAAAGGTCCCCATGTACGAGTCTGGTCTCCTACTCCGGGTCTTTCGATTTTGATTACTTCTGCTCCAAGGTCAGCAAGGTTCATTGTACAGAACGGTCCGCTGTAAGCCTGTGTTAAGTCAAGAACACGAACGCCTTCTAATGGTTTTCTCATATCAGCCACTTTATCTCCTTTAAATATTATGATATTTATCCGGATTAGTGCAGGTCCGGACGGATTATTTGCTGCCTGCACAGCATCAGAGTTTGAGTAAAATACAACTCAAAACTCGCACTCACGTAACCCTATACTATCATAAAAGATTTTCAAAGTCTACCGATTTAAGTTAAAAGTTTAACAAATTTAACCTATACTTTATATTACTTTGTTTTTTATAATTTCAGCTGTCTGTTTTATCTGACTATTCAGAGAAATCAAGGGTTTTCCATCACCTTTCTGAAGGCCGTAATCACCGAAATACGAGTGACATCCTCCCTCTATAACAGCCTCTGTAAAATCATCCGGAAGGTTTGCTGAATATTCTCTGTATTTATCCATATTGAGGATTTTATCCTCACTTCCGTATATGGAAATAACCTTAAGATTAGCATCCGATATATCATCGGCACTGTATGCACCAAGAAGAATCACACCTTCAAAAAGCTCCGGATTCTCTCCTGCAAATGATGCAGCCATCGCTCCTCCAAGACTGTGCCCTGCAATATACCACCTTCCTATATCAGGATTGTACCTTATTATCTCCTCTGCAGCGTCCTTGTCAAGAATTGCCAGATCATACGGCATATAGCTTGTAAAGCATGCGATACCGCTGTCTGCAAGTTCCCTCATAAGCGGTGCATATGACACAGCGTCAACCCTGGCGCCCTGATAGAATATGATTCCTGCATCCGCATCCTCAGGTCCCATGGCAAAACCGGCGCGGTCAGAATACATCATCGTTTCGTCTTCTGATGCCTGTTTCATGCATTCTTCCGCAGCGTCACCGTGTTCATAACCTGTCTGGTGCAGATAAAAAGACGTTCCCATAAACAGCACCAGTATCAGCGCAAGTACCCTGACAGCATATTTTTTTAATTTCACCTTCATTATATTTCCTTTTCCAGTTTTTCCTGTGTGCGTCTTAAGAATTTATCGTTGTCAATTATAAATCTTTCGTGAACACCTTCCCCTATCAGGCCTCTTTCGTCAAATGCCTTAACGTTGAAAACAAGGCGCTTTCTGTCTATCTCAACAAGCTCACTCTCGCACGTAACCTTCATCCCTGTCGGTGTTGCAGACACGTGGCTTATAGAAACTTTAGTTCCCACTGTCCCCTGCCCCTCTTCAAGGTAATCCTCAACACTCCTGTATGCAGTCTCCTCCATAAGCGCCAGCATGGCAGGGGTTGCATACACCATCAGTCTTCCGCTCCCCTGTGCCTTGGCGGTCATGCCCTCATCTACTGTAATCACCATTTTACCCTTGATTCCTGTCTCCAGCATCTTGTCCTCCCTTAAAAAAAGCAGTACCCCTCGGTACTGCATATAACTCTATAATAATTCCTTGTTTTCAAGGATCTTCCTTATTTCCGCCTCGTTGCTGAGGATGTTCTTGGCTCCTTTGACCTCAGGCACCGAATCAAGCACCGCCTGCAGCTCCTTAACAAGATTATCTCTGATTTCTTCACTCTCAGTATCGTTATTAATTGAATCGATATATGCTGTACATGCTCTCATCAGATTATCATTCGGTTTCTCTGTAGGAAATCCGCAGAAGAAGAATGCGTCAAGCTTGAATTTCTCGTTTGTTGCAATACCATCTATAAGTGAGATAAGCTGTTCTTTAGTCATACTCATAATAAACCTCCATGATATATGTTCATTTATACCAGTTAATCATACACCCACAAAAAAACAGTGTCAAGGTTTCTGTTTGCTGTGTTTTTTTAACTATTCGGAGGTTCTGTCGTATGCAATTCTCGGGCTCCCGTCGGCAACATATATCCTGCCGCATTTTTTAAACCCGCACCTTGCAATCGCCTTCTGCATGGGAATATTATTCTCATGAGTATCTATCCTCACATATGGCAGCTGCCCGGCGGCAAACTCCGCTGCAGCCTCAAGAATGCCGGATGCAGCAGGCGCCTTTGCAACTCTGTGAAGAGTTCCGTACGGCTCATCACTGTGCCAACTTCCTTCCTCAATCACGCTGTAGGTCGGGTCATCTCCACGGATATATGCAAACACGCCCAGAATATCCCGTCCTTCCTCGCAGACAAAAAGCCTATCTTCAGCTATATCTTCATTGAGAAGTTCAATCGGCGGATGTGAATCACCCCACTGTCCCGGATTTCCGGATGCAGCCATGAAACGTCTTGCCTGTTCATAGATGGCCGAAACAGCCGGAAGATCCGATACAACAGCCTTCCTTATCTTCATAATGCCGCCTTAATTGCAGCCAGAAGATCATCAAATTCCTCGAAAGCCTGATACTGTGGATATTCAGCTTTAATCTTGTCAGTGCTCCTGAAAAGAAATCCCGCCTTGCTTGCCTCTATCATCCCAAGATCGTTATGACTGTCTCCGCATGCAATTGTATCAAAACCGCACGACTGAAGAGCCCTGACTGTTGTATACTTGGACTTATCGCATCTCATGCGAAAATCTTCAATAGTCCCATCCTCCCCGATAACAAGGGAATTGCAGAAAATTGAAGGTCTGCCAAGCTTGTCTATAAGAGGCTTTGCAAACTGCTCAAATGTGTCGCTGAGAATCACAACCTGAGTAATATCTCTTAACTCGTCCAGAAATTCTTTTGCTCCTTCAAGCGGGTCAATCTTTGATATTACATCCTGAACATCTGAAAGCCTGTATCCTTTCTCCTTGAGAATACCGAGTCTGAAGTTCATCAGTTTATCGTAATCAGGTTCATCCCGTGTAGTCCTCCTGAGTTCGGGAATTCCGCTCTCTTCTGCAAATGCGATCCATATTTCAGGAACAAGCACGCCTTCCATGTCTAAACAAACTATATTCATCGTCATTACTTCCTTTCAGTTAATACTATACCAATATATCATATTTTAAGCTGTCATACCACCATTAATATATCTTCCGGCCTGTCCAGAATATATCTTGCACCCGCAGCCTCAAGCTCTTCTCTGTCTCCGTATCCGTAAAGAACCCCTGCGCAGTCTATTCCATTGTCACACGCACCTGTCACATCATGGCTCCTGTCACCTATCATAAGTATTTCAGAAGGGTCTGCCGCACCTGAAATCTTCATGGCGTGTGCAATCACATCGCTTTTGTTCACTCTGGACGAATCAAGCGTGGCTCCTGCGACAAAATCAAAATACTGCGAAAGGCCGAATCTTTCAAGAATCCTCTCAGTATATACCTCAGGCTTGCTTGTTGCTATTACCATGGTCCTGCCTGATTCTCTTATCCTGCCGAGGACATCATATATACCTTCGTAAGGTCTGTTCTCGAACAGTCCCGTCTCTGCGAAATACTCCCTGTAATATGAAACAGCCTCAAAAGCCTTCTCCTTTGAAAACCCGTAATACTTCATAAAAGATTCAAAAAGAGGAGGCCCGATAAAACTGTAAAGGCTGCTTCTGTCATCTACAGTTATCCCGTATTTGCCCAGTGCATACTCAACTGATTTAGTAATACCCTCGCCCGGATCTGTCAAAGTTCCGTCCAGATCAAAAAAAATGTATTTGTACAAATTATCACTCTCCCCGGTATTTATCGAAAATTCTGCGCACACTGTCAATATCGCTCTGAAGACCGTTTATGAGTTTTGACACATGATATCCGTCTGCTGCGGCATGATTTATATACACTGCAAACGGCATCATCAGTCTTCCGTCTTTCTCTTCGTATCTTCCGAAATTGATTATCGGAAGAAAAAAAGGTCCGGGACCCGGTGTGTCAAAACAAATTGCATCAAATGAAAGCCACGGCACACATGATATGCACGCTGCCATCTCAGGTCTTCCCGGTTTTACCTTGATGCCCCTGGCATCTTTGTACTCCTCCACATCTTTCATGTAAGATCTGCAGAATATATACGGGTTCTCATCGTAGTATGTCCAAAGATCGGAGAAAGTCTCATCATCCTCGTGGAAAACCGTGTACTGCGCATGAGCCACGTCATAGTATCCCGGTCTTCCTTCCCTGTCCAGTGCCATGCGAAACTCAGGCATACTGTTTATCCCCTTCATAATAAGATAGATCATTGCAGGCTGAAACCTGATGCCGCTTTCTCTGCAGAAGGATACAAGTTCGCTCACATCCAGAAACTTCGTTACCTGAAAACTTGTTCTGACCTGATTCATATAGTACTCATAATGCGATCTTCTCGGCCAGGTTTCCATATCTATAATATTGAATCCCATCATTTATCCTTTCAGTTACAAAAAGGTCCCCACGCCCGGGGACCGGCTAACCTATAGTATGTGAATACCGAAATTGTCCGATATATAACTGTCGTAATATTCTATCTCAGGCCATACGCTCTTTCCAAAGTTCATGCTCCTTACCTTAAACACCGCCTGATTCAGCTTCACCTGCCCGGATATTGCCTCTGCAACCGCTTCGCAGTCGATTGAAAAGCCTGCAGTTTTATCCTTCTCATTTGACAGCTGGGTTGTGAGGAATACAAGGCTGTGATAGATAACAACATCCGATTTGCCCTTTTCTTCTATCATCCTCAGGACCGCTTTCTCGACATTTTTTCCGGTGTCTTCTCCTGCATGATCCCTGCTGTATTCATAAAGCGCTTCAAGATTCGGTGCAAGATCGGGCTGAACGAATCCGTCCGGTGTTGGTCTTCCTTCAGAATACGGTGAAAGACCTATAGCAAAATCAGCCAGCTTGTCCTTGCCTATAGCGAGACCAAGCCACATCTTAGCCATTGATAAACTCTGTAATGTACTCATATTAATATCCCTCCGGTCAGTATCGGTTAATACACATAATTATACCAGAAAACAGGGATATGTCATATACAAAAATCACACGCTTCTCCAGTGCTTCAGTTTCGGAACGACCTCTTCCATATGGGCACGAACCTGTTCCTTCGGCCAGTTCTCACTGGACATATTCTCAACACAGAAATCTATCAGTTCCTCCATGCTGCTGTACCTGAACATGCCGTCACTGTAGCACCACATGCAGTAATCCTCATTGAACTCACCTGTCGGTTCATGGCTTGTCACATTATCTTCAAGAGGCATTCCGCAGCACTGACAGATAAGTTTTCTCGACGAACCAAGCAGGGTGTTTACAGATACCTCAAAAAGGCCGGAAAGCAGTTTCAGAGTCTCAGTGCCCGGCACTGTGTCTCCTGTCTCCCACCTTGAAACCGCCTGTCTTGTAACAGATACTCTTCCTGCGAGTTCCTCCTGAGACATTCCTCTTTCAGTTCTCAGTTTCCTTATTACATCCTTTGTTTCCATAGTATCATCCTCCTGAATTCATTCTATCATTTTCAGGATTATATACAAGCAACTATCTGTTGCCCTGCCCTGTGTACTGTCTCCTCACATCTTCCATAACCGCATCAGTATACTCAGATATATCCCGCGCATTCACAATCTGAATCACTTCAAGCCTGTCACCATACCTGACATATGCCCACTGCGCGGACGGATCGTCAGAAGCTGTCACCAAAGTCACACCTTCATCAGTATATTCAGCAGTATCACCATATTCTCTGTGTACATCCAGTCTTTCCTGAATATACCTTGAAATGGTCTCTTCATTTCGGGCATCATAGTATTCCAGGTGATACCACCTGTCTGTTTCACAGTTTAACACCTCATACTCATGCACCTCATCAAAAAGAATGCACCTTCTGTTTGACGCTGTCATGCTCCATTCATTGTCCCAGCAGTTTTCCTCCAGGCACGGTTTTATTTCCTCCCATGCATCAGAATCTACTGTTTCAAAAGCAGCAGGATGCCCTTTGACACGGTAGTCTTCGCCTCTGCTGTTTATATCCCTGTAACTGCAGAAAAAACCTGCAATGGCAATTATGACAGCTGCAAGAATCACAGCACCTTCTCTTCCTGTGAATCGTTTATCAGATGTATTTCCCGCGGTGATGATAACTGCTCTTGCAAAAACGATAATCACAAGAACAAGGGCGACAGCAAGTCCTGCGGTAAACCATATTCCGCTTTCCAGCATAAAGCTGACAAATCCTGCGTATATTTCTCCCATAACCGCTCCTTTCATACTGTCACAATATGTGGCCGGGAAAGCCGGCTGTCTCATTCAGCCATGCAGATTAATCATCACAAACGACAAAACAAATAGAACAACACTTGCCGCAGCTGCTGCAGAAAATCCTATAAATATTCTTCTGTTCCTGTTATGCCTCATTATACACAGCTGGCCGCAGACCGGATTAGAAAATTCAAGTCTTTCGATTGCATCGCTGACAAGTATATACTGCCTTATCCAGTTACCTATCAGAACAATTCCGAGAATCAGTCCACTTACTGACATCGTCAGGTAAAACAGCCCGCCTTCCAGGTCAATCAGTGATACTGACTTTTTAGTTTCATATATTATCCCTAAAAATGCCATTACAATCGCTGCTATGGCAATAAGCAGATTTTTCTGCTTTCTGCTGTATTCCGAAGCGATAAGTTTTCTGTCTGCATCCGGTACCGGAATATCCTGACTATCGGTGTAAAAGACAAGAACATTGCTGATGTCTTATGACGTCACCTATGATACATCAAATAGCGCCCGTCATGGCTTTTTGAACTTTCATTTTGCCGTGCGGCGCGCCATTTATGCACCAGTTTTCCTTTTGTGCTCGGCTGCAATTTTGTTTTGCACCAGTTTCCAGGTATCCTTGTCAACGATTGCGGGATGGGAATTTTCAACATAGTATTGCCGAATAGCTCTATTGTTTACCATAGATTTATGGGTCAAGAAATTTGGTGTATAAGTTTTTTGAAGCAGAGCATCGCCCATATATTTCTCGTTTGTGAGAATACTATCCGTCCCATTACAGAGGATGATAAAAAAACTTACTGGGATCGGTAGCTTCTGACTGATCGGGTAGTTGAACAGCGAGGAAAACATGATTTTCCATCACGCTATTAAGCAGGGAAGCCGCATGATGAACGCCTTTGAGCACAATGGAAATCATAAGATCCAACTTCTATTTCGACAAGGTTTTGCGTAGAGACGCGTAGAGACGCGCCTCTCTGCGGATTGACAAGCGAGCCTTTACTATGGTACAATATAATTCCAAAATTTGTGTGGATTTTTCTGGAACATCGCATCCATTTTTCGCCACGCGCCCTTGCTGGGTGTGTGGCTTTTTTCATGGGAGGA